>JANXXV010000277.1 GCA_025350445.1 Bryobacteraceae bacterium
TGGGCAAAAGTACGCTCTTCAACGCTGTTACTCAATCGCGAAAGGCGATGGCGGCTAATTACCGCTTTTGTACTATTGAACCGAATCAAGGTGTGGTCACCGTTCCCGATGAACGGCTGGAAGTGCTGTCGAAAATCAGCAGCTCACAAAAGATCATTCCTTCTGTTTTCGAATTCGTGGACATTGCCGGTTTGGTGAAAGGAGCGAGCAAAGGTGAAGGGTTAGGCAACCAGTTCCTGGGCCACATTCGCGAAGTGGATGCCATTGTGCAGGTTGTCCGCTGCTTTGAAAATTCCGACATCGAACACGTAATGGATACGGTGGACCCCATCCGCGACATCGACGTAATCAACACCGAACTGTTGCTGGCCGATCTCGACAGCATTCAGAAGCGCCGCAAACGGCCGCAAAAGTTGGCCAAAGCGGGCGACAAGCTGGCCCAGGCGGAACTGGATTTATTGGATCGTCTGGAACCGCATTTCGACCAGGGAAAGCACGCGGTGACGCTGGAGGTGACGCCGGAAGAGGCTGCGCTGATGAAGCCGCTTTTCCTGTTGACCGCCAAGCCCACGCTCTTTGCCTGCAATGTGGCCGAAGACGATCTGGCCAATCCCGATGCAAACCCGTGGGTACAAAAAGTGAAAGCTTACGCGGCTGAGCATCTAGGCACCAGCGCGGTGGTGGTTTCGGCCGAGATCGAGTCTGAGCTGTGTACGCTGCCCCCTGACGAGCGCGCTGAATATCTGGCTGGCTTAGGGGTGGAGCAATCCGGCGCTGGAACGCTGGTGAAGCAGGCGTATTACCTATTGGGCCTGCGAACCTATCTGACGACGGGCGAGAAAGAGACGCGCGCGTGGACCATCCGTGCCGGAGACAAAGCGCCCCAGGCGGCCGGCGTGATCCACTCCGACTTTGAGAAGAGCTTCATCTCCGCGGAAACCATTTCCTACGGCGATCTTGTGGCGTGCGGCGGTTTTGTGAAGGCCCGCGAACTGGGCAAACTCCGCACAGAAGGCAAAGAATACGTTGTGCAGGACGGCGACATCATGGATTTCAAGACCTTTCTTTAACCTGGCTCCGGCAGTTGGAAGCACCTAAGACCAGATCGGTCCTTAGCCCGCACGCAACTACAATCGAACGAAGCATTTGAAATTCTGAGCTATTTCAGCGGCTTGGCACGGTCCGCGGGTTCGAACTGCCGGATTTAGGTTTAACGGGTATTGAAGGTGTTACAGGCCGATACCCTGCCTTCTTCGAGGCCGCGGCGGAACCATTCCACCCGTTGTGCGGAAGATCCGTGCGTGAACGATTCGGGGCTCACCCGGCGGCCCGCCATACGCTGCAGCCGGTCGTCCCCTACAGCCGCCGCCGCCTTCAACCCGGACTCTACGTCGCTTGCGTCGATGATCTTTCGTTGCTCGGTTGAGTTGGCCCACACACCGGCGAAGCAGTCCGCCTGCAGCTCCAGCTTCACAGACAACGGATTTACTTCGCGCCGATCACTTTCCTGCAATCGGCGCACCTTTCCTTCGATGCCGAGTATCTTCTGCACGTGATGTCCAATCTCGTGGGCCAGGACGTAGGCTTGCGCGAATTCGCCCGGAGCGCCGAAGCGCTGGCGAAGTTCGTCGAAGAAGCCCAGATCGACGTACACCTTTTCATCCTGCGGGCAATAGAATGGTCCTGTTGCCGATTCCGCCGCTCCGCACCCGGATTGAGTTTCATCACGGAAGAGCACCAGCTTTGCATGGCGATAGGAAGCGCCCGATTGGGGCAGTAGCCGCTCCCAGTTGCGCTGCACGTCATCGAGGACGAACGATACAAACTGTACTTCCCGGTTTTCACCGGCGGAACGTGCAGGATCGGCAGTGTTTTCAATCCGGCGGGAGGGCTCCGGAGCGCCGCCCGAGAACATTGAGAAGAAGTCCTGCTTAAAGAGAACGCTAAGTACAACAAGTATTAGAGTTCCGCCTATTCCCAGGGATCCGCCGCCGAATCCGCCAAAGTTGGCACCACCGCCGCCGCCGCTGTCGCGCCGGTCTTCTATATCTTCGCTGATGTCACCTGGGGTCCACTGCATTGAATGCCTCCACGGTGCCATTATCCCGCTTTTGTGCAGCAAGCTGCAGGGGTAAGTGTGAAGCCGTATACATTAAATGTAGTATATTTTGTGTTCCATTCTTGCAACATGTGTGTCCGTATAGACACGAACCGTAGAAATATAACCCAGTGATGTTAAGTACTGAGTGTTTTCCTTAGTGTTCATAAGTTATTGAATATTAAGGGCAAGTTTGAAATCGGAGGCTTTATAATCCCCACATTTGCGGGGATCGCAGCACCAGCTAAGGAAGTTCATGATCTGGACTAAGTGTTGTAGTATTTACCTATGGTTCTCGGGCAATCCAGTTGAGATGCCCTCGCGGTGAGCATGCCGGTGGCCAGCCGACACAGGGGTGAATGGATGAAACTCGAAGTGAAATCGGGCGGTCTGTCAGGACCGCTAGAGACACCTGCAGAGACGCATACCTGGTGTTCTGATGTGGATTGGACGGATCTTCTTCGCCGGGTTCAAGACCGTGAAGTTGCGGCGGTTGATGAACTCTACACCTTGATTTCGCGGGGAATTTTGTTCCTATTGCGGCGCCGGCTGCCGATCGAGGAATCTAAGGACCGGTTGCACGAAGTCTTTCTCATCTTAATAGACGCGATTCAGGGCGGACGCATTGATGATCCGCGGGCGTTCCCGGGCTACGCCGTTACGGTTGCCAAGCGCCAGGCGTGGTCGCAGATTCGGGTGCGATCGGGCCCCGAGTGCAGTTGCGACGAAGCGATGATGGAACGTGTGTTCGCCGACGGCAAGGACGATCCGTACAGAATTCTTGCGGCCGCGGAGCAGCATACGCTCTTGAATCGGGCATTGGGCCTGCTTCACCCGCGGCAGAGAGAGGTCCTTCGCCGGTTCTATGTTTTCGAGGAATCCAAGGAAGAAATCTGCGCCTCGATGGATTTGACGGACACCCAGTTCCGATTGTTGAAGTCGAGAGCGAAGGCAAGGTTTGGAGAAGTGGGCCGTGACGCGCTGACGCGCCGGGCCCCCGCTAGAAAGCCGATCGCCGGAATTGGGAAGTCCCTGCGGAAAGGCGTGGCGTAAAGCTCGAAACCAGGACGAAAGAACGATGCTTCCGTCTGAAGTTTAGCGTTTCATAGTCACCGCGGAGGACACGGACATGAAAAATCGGTCGTTCCCGCTCGCGGCGACAATCTTGGTTTGCGTGGCGCAGGCGAACGCCCAAAGCGTACAGAACTTCCGGGCAAATATCACCGGGGGCGGTGGCGATGGCGGAAAGTGTACCGTCGAGGTGGACGTTGACGATGTGGCGGAAGTGGAGGTTTATGGTGCGGAAGGCCGCATCCGAACCTTGTCCGGCGGTCCATCGATTTGGCGGAGGTTTCAGTGCACATCTCCGCTTCCCCGCAACCCGGCAGACTTCCGTTTTCGGGGAATTGATGGACGGGGCCGCGTGGAACTGATTCGCGACCCGCGCAACAGCGGCGGACGGGCGGTTATTCGAATCGAGGATCCGAAAGGCGGACGCGAAGGCTATACATTCGACCTGGAGTGGCGCGGTGGTGGAGGCTATCCGGGCGGTAGTTACCCGGGTAGTAGTTACCCAGGTAGTGGCGGCGAGTATCGGGGCGGTGGCGGAAACCAATACCCTATCGCCGAAGCGATGAATGGGTGCAAGAACGCGGTGCGGGAAAGAGCGCGCCGGGATTATCGTGTGAGGGACGTGGATTTTACTAACATCAACCGGGATGACAATCCAGGCAGAAACGATTGGATTGTGGGCACGTTCGACGGTGGAGACGGCAGAAATCGGGATCGTTATAGTTTTGCCTGCTCAGTGAATTTCAATAACGGCAATGTTCGCTCAGTAGACGTCCGGCGCCGTTAAGTGCCGTTACAGGCCGCCGATACAAACGACTTTTCGGAGACAGAATTTCTCGAACATAGAAACAATCACTTACGAGCTACGCGTGTTCTGTAAGTTGTTGATTCTTGGCAGAATACAGTTTCATTCCTTCAAACCCGGTTGCGAACTCAATTCCTAAATCCGGCGCGTCGGCTGCCGCGGATCGCGTGTCATCTAATAACTGATTTCATTGCAACTGCTTGCGGCGAAAGATCGCCTCGATCTTGAATGGCTCCGACTGCTGGATTTAGGGTAAACGGTATTCAGGCGACGACCGGGATTCGCAGCAAGGAATCCAGACGGCAAACCACCATAATCGCGCAGGCGACACCACTCCGGCATCCGGCTAGTGAACTAGTGAAGGTCGCCATTCAATGCCAGTTCCCGACAGACAGATTATTTTGGTCTGAAATAGTCAGCCGTTTTCGCCGTGGTGTTGTGGTTATTCATCTTCCACGGGTAGGGCCCGGGGTGCCAAGCAATTGCGCTAACTTCATGCCGGCCGCCAGAATCCCCTTGCCTCAGCGAGCCTCTAACGCAATTGAAGTTACCGAGTGGGGCGCAAATACGAAGTCAAAATCCGATCCCAGGTTCGACAGAAGGGTGTTGGAGATTCCTACTTCCAAGGGGCCGCCGTTCACAAATCTGGATGCCGGCCCGATTTGAGCCTGTGCCGCCCAATTCACAAGGGGAATACTTGGCAGCACCGTTCCCGTATTCGCGTCCGGAGCCGTACCGCTTAAGGTATACACCGTTGCCCGTCCAGCCATCGCGAAGTTTTGGACCTGAATATGTGCGCGTACGCTGCGGTCGAAGTGTTTGTTGATCCCTAATACATAAAGCGTCTTGGAATCGCTTGATTTTGAAGTGACCACTTCTAAGTAGGGTACCTGGCCGGCCGCGTCCACCCAGCCCACTGCCGGTGAATCGTAGGTGGGAGAGACCGTAGCTGTGGTGACCAGCTGAGGTCCGAAGTAACTGCGAAACATCTGCACTGCCAGCAGGGAGGCTTTGGCTGTGTATACCTCCTGCCGCATCCCAATCCAGCCCATAAAAAGGGGATCTACCAGCTTGAAAAAGTTCCCAATTTCGGTTCTTGGCGATTCAACGAACGTTTTGATTGTGCTCGCCGCAAAAAGGGCCGAACTCAAAGTTTTCAAATGGTCGACATAGCGCCCGCTGGGATCTGTCTGGAAGTACGGACCCCATTCCGTGATCGCAATCTGAATCGGAGTTGTCCGCGAGGGAGTGAGCGCATCCAAGCGGCGGGAAAGATCGGCCAAGTGGCGCGCAATCATGGGCGGCGCCGCCAGCATCGCCGAGTATACCGTCCTGCTATTCCAGCCCAAATCCTGATTGAGCGCTGGAGCGTAGGCGCAATGGAGCGCGATGAAGTCGATCTGGTTTCCGGCGAGCGCGACTACCCTCTCCGTCCAGTCGGGATATTGCCTCGGTGCAACCAGCGAAAAATTCTCGTCCGCGATCGCTCCAATCTTGATGCCGGGATCAACCGCCCGCATCGCGCTGGCAAACTGCAGGAAACGGGCAGCGTAGGTTTCAGGCGACAGCGAGGCTGGTCCTGGGACGTATGCTTCGTTGCCTATTTCCCAGTAGAGAACACGGCGGCTTGCACCGTTGACATACCGCACCCAGGCTGCTGCGTCAGCCGCTGTGGCGGTCACCACGTTAACCGTGATCAGGAGTTGGCCGTTGGTTTGGCCGGCGAAGGACAGCGCTTCGTCGGTACCGAATCGATGGACGGAGAACGGCCCTTGCGGCGTAGCATTGGTAGCCGGTCGCGAGCCGAGTGGACCCACTCCATTCCGCCAGGCATAATAGTCCGCGAACATGCCGCCGGGAAAGCGATGAAGCGTCGTCCCGACCGCCTGGGTCAAACGAAGCAAGGAACTATTCAGTGCCGCCTTCGAAACGTCCCAAAGGCCTCCGCCATCCCAAACCCATTCGAGGTTATCGCCATACAATGTGCTGGGAATCTGGCGAATCGACTTGCCGGCATCCACAGTGACGGTAGCGGCAAGGCTACTCCCGGGGTCAGGAACACCCAGCGCCTCCTTCCATGTATTCGGGACGCCCACACTGAGTGAAACCTCGTCGAAGTAAGCGGTGCCGGAAAGGCCCTCCACCTGGCAAATGACAATCACAGCGGACGTGGCGGCACTGTCCGGAACCTGAAAGACATCGCGGCGCAATACCGGGGCCCCGCTGGACGCCGGCTGCAAGATCTCCTGCATCTTGGCCGTTCCATCCGTACCAATGACGTAAATGCGGAGGATCGCGTTGGCCGCACCGTCCGCGTGCATCCAGGCAGACACATACAGTTGTTGGCCTCGCAGAGCAGCGGCACTAATGCCTTGGCCAACTCCAAACGGCGCTGCGATTCGCGCCGAAGCGGCGTTGCTGCCGTTCGGGATCAGCTTCAATGATTTCTTACCCGCCACGACGTTCGTGGCGCTCATGATTGCCGCGCCCTTTCCGGCTACCTGCTGATCCACGCTCCAACCCGCCGGAGACGCCAGGTTAACAATTTCAAAGCCGCCGTTAAAGAGGAGATTCGGAGCTGACTGAGCCAAAATTTGGATCGGAAAGAAGGGCAGAAGCGACAGCGCGATCAGAAACGCCTGCCGACTGGCAAAGAGCATGGCTACCATATACTGACTTATCGTGCGAAGTGCGCGGGAACGTGAGGCTATATTGCAAAAACGATAAAATCGACTGGCGGGGTATTACTCCGATTGGCTCCTGGAGCGAACGCTGTAGCCGCTTGGTACCGGCTTTACGCGCCATTTTATAAGCGGCATCAGCAATTCTACTAGTTGCCGGCTCAGGTCGAAGGTATTAAGTAGCCAACTAGCGCG
>JANXXV010000302.1 GCA_025350445.1 Bryobacteraceae bacterium
TTTCGTATCGTCCCAGCTTGCAAGACGCTGGGGATGAACTCGTTTTGGAAGCCGCCATCGCGGGCCAAGCCGATATCGTCACTTTCAACGTACGGGATTTCCAGCCGGCATCCCGTTTTGGTGTTCGCGTGTTTAAGCCCAATGAGGCACTGAAACTTTATCAGGGAGGTCTTTCTCATGGAGAAGAGTAATTTCGCATTGCGGCTTCTGCCGTCTTTGCACACCGCTGCACAGCGTATCGCGGAGCGTGAAAACTGCTCCGTGAATCAGTTAATCAATATCGCTCTGGCCGAAAAGATCGCCGTTCTCGATGCGGAGTATTGGGACAATCGAAAGAGGATCGCGACGAACCGGCCGGCGTCGAACGTGCTGAGGCGTCTTGCGGGAAATGAGCCTCCACGGGAAGGCGACGAATTGCCGGAAGATATGACCCCAAGGCGGCTCCCACGAAAAGGTAAGGTTCTGACAGCCGGAAGACAGCACACGTGAGCAGGCCGTTTGAGGATCACTTAGGCCGTCCCTTCTCCGTAACCTGCCGGAAGACCCGCATTAAATTACCGCCCAGAAACTTCCGGATTCTTTCCTCCGAATAACCGCGGCGCAGCATAGCGTCCGTGATCATCGCCAGGTCGCGAATATCGCGCATGCCTCGGGGCGGGGTGGGTCCGCCATCGAAGTCGCTGCCCAACGCCACGTGATCTTCGCCAACTAGTTGAATCGCCCGGTCCACCACAGCCACCCAGCCGTCCACATCGAATTTCACATCATCGGGAGCGTTGGTGCCGGCCATGGGAAAGGCCTGCGCCGCCAGCTTGTCGATCTGATCAATCGACATCTCCGCTTCCTTCTTGCCGATCGCGGACCGGTCCCAAAACGGCTTGCCGGCGTGGGCTGTGCGCCAGTCGAACATTTTGCGGTTGTGAAACTCGTTGCCGATCTGGAATCCAATCACTCCCCCCTTAGCCGCCAGTTTCCTCAACACATCGTCCGGCATGTTGCGTGGAATGTCGTTGAAGCTGCGCAGGCCATGGTGCGTGGCCACCAGCGGATCGGAACTGACATCAATCGCCTGCAGAATGGTCTCATCGGAGGCGTGCGATACGTTGATCACCATTCCCAGGCGGTTCATTTCGCGGATGAAGGCGCGGCCGTGCTCGTTCAAACCGTGCCACTTCGCCGGGGCGCAGCAGGAGTCCGCGTAGTTGTTCGCCCAGTTGTGCGCGGGAAGCTGGTAGGATCGCAGACCCAGCCGGTAGAAAGTCCGTAGCAAGCCAAGGTCGCCGTCCAGATCGAAGCTGCCTTCCAGATCCATCACCGCGGCAATCTTCCCTGTCTTATGAATTCGCTCAATATCTGAGGCGTTGAGCGCCAGTTCGATGACGTCGCGATTCTTCGCCAGTTGCGTCAGGGCCAGGTCCACCAACCGCAGAGCCTGTTTCGTTTCCAATCGAGGCGGGTAGTACTCCTCCATTACAAACAGCGAGAAGAACATCGCGCCCACACCGCCTTCCCTGGCGCGCGGCAAGTCAATCTGTCCGTCGTTGACCCGTTGCCCGATGTCGCCGCCGAGATAGAACTGGCGGTCGATCACGTGGACGTGCCCATCAAAGACTAGTGCGTCCCGATGAAGCTTTTTGGCTCTTTCGGAGACTTGCCCGGTGCTAAGTGCGGCGAAAAGGACGGAGGACAGGAGAATTCGCTGTAGAGACATGGAAGCCCAGTGGCATTATACTTGTTGCATCTGAAGCCAGACCTATGAGCCCTACAGTTGCGCGTCCTAAAATCGCCGCCGTCATCACCAACTACCAAAAGTTTTCACACGGCCAGCACATTGTCGATCGTTTTCTGGAAGGCTACGGATGGAATGGCGAGCACCACCATCCGGCCATGGATCTGGTTTCACTCTACGTAGACCAGCGCGACAAGCTTCAATTGGGGCCGGATCTCACTCCCGACCGGGCGAAGCGATTCCCCGGCATGAAGGTCTACCCTACCATTGCGGAAGCACTCACCAGTGGAACCGGAAAGCTGGCGGTGGATGGCGTAGTGGTCGTCGGAGAGCACGGCATCTACCCGCGAAACGACAGGCATCAGACGATGTATCCGCGTTATGAATTCATGATGCAGATCTTCGAAGTGTTCAAATCCAGCGGCAAATCGGTTCCCGTGTTCAATGATAAGCACCTCTCATGGAGCTGGGATCACGCCAAGGAAATTTACGATACGTCGCGCAAACTCGGCTTCCCGTTGATGGCCGGTTCCAGCCTGGCTGTCACATGGCGAACGCCGTCTCTTGAGTTTCCAACCGGCGCAACCGTTAGCGAGGCAATGTGCGTAGGCTACGGCGGCGTGGATAGCTACGATTTCCACGCCCTGGAGACTTTGCAATGCATGGTGGAGCGGCGCAACGGCGGCGAGACTGGAGTGAAATGGGTGCAGGCCTATCGGGGCGACAACTTCTGGCAGGCAATGAAGGAAGGGGTCTGGCCGCGCAAGCTGATGGATGCCGCGCTTTGCCGCAGCCACACCGTCAAGCCTTCCAGAGAAGGGTTTAACGACATCTTCCCCGCCGATGAAGATATGCGGCGGATGGTGAAGGACCCGGTGGCTTATCGCTACGAACATACCGACGGCTTGAAATCCACCATGATCTTGTTGAGCGGGCTGATTGAAGACTTTAACTTCTCGGCACAAATCGAAGGGCGTCCGGCTCCGTTCTCCACGCAGATGTATCTGCCCATGCCGCCGGCGCGAACCAGCCTGGCTAATTTTTTCAGTCCCTTGGTGTGGGGTATGGAACAGATGTTTCTCACCGGCAAAGCGACATACCCGGTGGAGCGGACGCTGCTTACCACCGGACTGACCGCGGCCGGCGTCGAAAGCCTGTTTTTGGGCCAGAAGCGCTTTGAAACACCGCATCTGGCGATCAGCTACCAACCTACGAAGACGTCCACTTTCTGGAGATCGTGATGGCAATTACACGTCGTGAATTTATAGGCTCAGCCGCGGCCATCTCCGCATTCGGACAGTCCAGTCCGAAACGGATTGCGGTAGTCACTACGATTTATAAATACCTTTCACACGCGAAATACATGGCGGACCGGTTCCTGATCGGCTATCCGCATGAAGGCGCCTGGCACAAGCCGGACATGAAAGTGGTATCCCTGTACGTGGATCAGAAACCGGAAGGCGACCAGAGTTCCGCGTGCGCCAAAGAGTTCGGCTTTCAGGTCTATCCCACCATCGCTGAAGCGCTGCGTTGCGGCGGCGACAAGCTTGCGGTGGACGCGGTATTGATCATCGGCGAGCACGGCGATTATCCAAGGAACGAGAAAGGCCAGATCCTCTACCCGCGCTACGAATTCTTCCAACAGTGCGTGGATGTCTTCCAGAAAGATGGCCGCGTGGTTCCTGTCTATAACGACAAGCACCTGTCCTATAGCTTCGAGAAAGCCCAGAAGATGGTGGCCGCCTCGAAGCGCATGAAGTTCCCGATGCTGGCCGGATCTTCCCTGCCCGTCACCTGGCGCTTGCCGGATATGGAACTGCCTATCGGCTGTGAGATTCAGGAGGCGCTGATGATTGGCGAGGGCGGGTCCGACCCTATGGATTATCACGCGCTGGAAGCGATGCAGTGCATGATTGAAAGGCGCAAGGGCGGCGAGACCGGTGTGAAATCCGTACAGATGCTGCATGGCGGCGCGGTGTGGCAGGCGGGCGACGAAGGGCGCTGGTCTAAAGAACTGCTGGTTTCCGCGCTTTCGCGCAGTGACACTCCGCAAGGCTATACGCTGCAGGACGCACGCACGCAGGACATGGTGGCTAACGGTCAAATTAAAGAGCTGGTGAAGAATCCGGCCGCGTACTTTATTGAACATCGCGACGGGTTGAAGACCACGCTGCTGATGCTGGACGGAGCCATCAAGGATTTCAACTTCGCGGCCCGCGTGAAAGGAATGCCGAAGCCGCAGTCGACGCAGTTCCTGCTGACTCCGGTGCCGAATGTTACTTACTCTGCGTGCCTGGTGAGCAAGATTGAACAGATGTTCGCGACCGGAGTGGCGCCATATCCGGTGGAGCGGACGCTGATTGTGAGCGGCATGCTGGAAAGCTGCCTGACATCGAAGGTGCAGGATCATAAACGGCTGGAAACGCCGCATTTGAGTGTGAAATATAAGGCGCCTGCGCAATCGCAGCACGCCCGGACCTGAAGGAGCGCGTAAAATGTTGAACTCTCTCAAAGATCGATTTCAAGGCATCAGCCGCCGCGGACTTTTCCGCCAGGGCGGCTTGTTGGCCGCGGCCGGATTGTTGCCGAAGGGAACCCTTGCCGCTGCGCCGGCGGCCAAAGCGGCCGG
>JANXXV010000323.1 GCA_025350445.1 Bryobacteraceae bacterium
GCGCCCAGACGATCCAGCAGCTTGTCCAACTCATCGCCGCCGCGGGTTGCCGTGCCTCCCATGCGCATCACGCGGCCGGTGATGAAGCCGAGGCCGGCTTTGTCCGCCGGCACGTAGCGGCCGCCGGTGCGGATCATGGCCGCCATCCCAACTGCCGGCAATTCGTGATCTTCCAACAGAAATAGCGTGATGCCGTTCGACAGTTCAATACGCGCGGGTTGCGGAACCTTCACGCTGCGCAGCGGCGGGTACTTCAGGTCCTTGTAGCTGACGGCCGGCTTGTTCTGCGCAAGCGCGGCGGCCGCGGTGATCAACAGGTTGATCAGCAGGGCCGAAAGAAGTCGAGTGATGGTCATTTTGCCTCCGCGGTTTCAATGGGTTCGATGACGGCAATCGTCCGGTTTCCCGGGGTGAAGGTGGCTTTTGCCACCCGCTGAATATCATCGGGCGTGACCTTCTCCAGCTTTTGCAGATAGAGGAACAGGTTTTTCCAGTTCCCGGTCAGCGCCTGCCATTCGGCAAGTTGTCCCGCCATCTGGGTATTGTCGTTGAACTGCTTGATCAGGCCGGCGCGGAAGCGGGTTTTCACACCGTCCAGTTCCTCTTTGGTCACCGGCTCGGTCTTGAGCCGTTCAATCTCGGCCAGCATCGCTTTTTCCAGTTCCTCATTCGTCTTGCCGGGTGCGGTGAAGGCTCCGAACAGGAACAGGTTGGGATATTTCTCTCCGGGAAATCCCGGACCGCCGAAGGCATTCACGGCCAGCTTTTGCTGTTGCACGATCGCGGTATCCAGACGGGAGGAACGGCCATCGGAGAGGATGCTGCCCAGCGTCACATAGACTGCGTGGTCGGGGTCGTCCGTGCCCGGCTTGTGAAAGCCCAGAATGAAAAGGCGCTGCGCGTTGAGCCGGACCGTCACCCGGCGTTCAAATTCCTGTGGCGGCTCCACGGTGCGTACGGGTTCCGGCTTCGGCGCCGTCGGAATGCGGCCGAAATAGGTTTCGGCCATCCGTTTCATCTCCTTGGGGTCCACATCGCCCACGATGCTGACGATCATGTTGCTGGGTTGATAGTAAGTCTTGAAGAATTCCACCGCGTCCTTGCGGGTGAGGTTTTCCAGGTCGCTCATGTGGCCGATGGTCGGTTGGCCATAGGGATGGGCCTTGTAGGCGACGGCGAGGAATTCTTCGACGGCTTTACCGATCGGGTTGCTGTCGGTGCGCATGCGGCGCTCCTCCATCACCACATCGCGCTCCTTGTAGAATTCGCGGAACACGGGATCGCGGAAGCGCTCGGATTCGAGGAAGAACCAAAGCTCGGCGGAGTTGGAAGGCAGGCTGAAGAAGTAGTCTGTCTTGTCGCTGGCGGTGGACGCATTCAGGCCGCGCCCGCCTGCCTGTTCGATGGCCGTACCGAACTCGTTGCTCACCACAAACTGTCCGGCGGTGTCCTGCGCAGCCTTGAACTCGCCTTCCAGCTTCTTTATTGCCTCCGGGCTGGCATTTCTGCCTTTGTCGCGCTCTTTTTGCAAGGATTTGAACGCGGCGTCCACCCGCTCCAGCGAGTTCTTCTCTTCGGAGTAATTCTTGGTACCGATGGTGGATGTTCCCTTGAAGGCCATGTGTTCGAACATGTGGGCGAGCCCGGTGAGGCCGGTCTTTTCCTGGGCCGATCCGGCGTCGACATAGGTGTAGAAGGAAGCCACTGGCGCCTGATGGCGCTCCAGTACGATGAACTTCATTCCGTTTGCGAGCGTGAATTCTGAGATGCGGGACTGCACCTGTTGGAACGATTCCTGCGCCTGGGCGGCGGATGTGACTGCGAAGGTGGCCGCCAGCGCGAGGGCGAAAATGGGGATTGGCGTCGAGAATTGCTTCATAATTTGCTGCTTTGGCTGAAATTCCAGTATAGCGGGCGCCGCGGGCCCGGAGGATAGCGAGTGAAGATTGCCCTAAAGATGCGTGGATTCTGCCGATGAGAAGCAGTAGTGATGTCGTTACTCAAACATGTTTCCGACCTCGATCGCTTCGAGAGTATTCAAAAAGCGTCGCTCGCCGGATATGCGGCGGCTATAGAATTCATGGC
>JANXXV010000326.1 GCA_025350445.1 Bryobacteraceae bacterium
GGCCTGCCGCGCGCGCAGCAAATATTCCCAAGCCCTGTTGTCTTCCTCGGCGCCGATCCAGACATCGAAGTTGGCGTTAATCCAGGAACCGGGGAAGATATGATCGATCTTGTGCGGCTCCACTTTGGTTAGCGCTTCAGAGACCGTGAGCGCGCTCATACGTGGATCGTCCGCGATACGGCGATAGAGCTCGCGCAGGAACGGGCGACCGCTCTCTTCGTAGTATTCCCATGCGTTTTCGCCATCGAGGATGATGGGCACCAGCGCATCGCGTCCGCCGGCAAGAATGCCATGGCAATTCTCGCGGATGCGATCCAGAAAATGGTTTGCCGCCTCTGCCGCCCCCATTCTCGCGTAGACGAAGCCGATCAGATCGCTGAGGTAATGATCCCGGAAAACCACGTGCATCTCATGACCGCCTTGCGACCACAGGTAAGGACGATAGGTCAGATTCGCATCGGCGCCGTGGTGCAGCGTGCGGCCCAGCACGCCGTTATCGGTGGCCACCCAGCGGAACCCGCTCTCGGCGGCCAGATGGAACACTTCATCCGATACGGAGCCTTCCGAAGGCCAGAGCCCGACCGCCGGGCTTCCCAGCTTCTGTTGCATGTATTCGCGCGAGCGTTGCAACTGATCCCGTGCATCGTTCGGATACCGGAAGCGGGATGGGAGCGAAACGTATGGATGCGAGATCTCCGCGATATTGGAATCGCAAAGCAGCGGTAGGATCGGATGATAAAACGGTGTGGTGGAAACTTCGATTTGTCCCTTCGCGGCGAACTCGGAGTACACGGGCAGCACCTTGCCCATCACCTCCGTTTGCTTGCGGCCCAAGATCTGCTGGTCTTCCATCGAATACTCCCGGCCCTTCGCCACCAGCCCGCGGATGTCTGCATCCTTAACAAGAAATTCTTCGTCGAACCACGCCAGTTGGGAGAGCACCTGTAGATCCCGAAAGCCCTGCGCGCCGAAACTCTGCCGCACTTTGGCCACATTCGTTCCCGCCGATTGCCAGAGGTTATACAACTCGCCGTAGCGCGGATAGCGGTAGATCATCCTTGCCACGTTCGCCTGAAAGAAATACTGTAGGATGAACGATTGTTCGGCCTCGGAGAGTTGCTCGGCTGGTTTGAGCGCCGCGCGGAGAAATGCATCCTGCGCCTTTCCGCTTGCGTATTCCTCAATCTGCACCATCATGGACGGCACCAGATTGAAAGTCTGATGAACGCTGGGGAAATCCTCCAGCACTTTCACCATGCCGTAGTAATCCTTCAGGCCGTGCATGCGGGTCCATGGCAATTTATACTCGCCGGAAACCAAGTCCTTATAAAACGGCTGGTGCATGTGCCAGACAAAGCAGAGGTAGATGTGCTGCATGAATCCCTTTAGTTGGAGAAGAAACTCCGGACCGGAGCCGGAGGGTCCGATTTCCGGATGTTGCGCCAGAGGATGTCGTTCAGCTCATCGTCGTCTACCTGGTCGGCTTGGCTGAAGTCCATTTTATTAGAGCGGGCGGCGGCAGCGGTTGCCGCCGGATTTCGTTGGTCCAACGCAATCTTCGGTTTTTCCGCAGTGTAGTTTGCGGTGTTTGGCGGAGTTGCGAACGCAGCCGACATCGGCCGCGCCCCTGCATCGAAGTGTGTCATGGGCCGGAGTCCTAATATCAGCTCCATGGTTCGCAGCATCGACGTAGTGTTGTACATGTTGCTGTCGACGATACCGCGGTGAGTGTACGGCGATATCACAAACGCGGGCGAGCGGTGTGAGTCCACGTGATCCGGTCCGTTCTGTGCGTCGTCTTCCAAAACGAAGATCGCGGTATTCGCCCAGAACTTGCTCTTCGAAACAGCTTCCACAATCATGCCGAGCGCGTAGTCGTTATCCGCGGCCATCGAGAGCGGGCTCAGCTTGTCCGCCGCCGCTCCATAAGTATGGTCGTTTCCCAGCCGCATGAAGATAAGTTTCGGCATTTTGCTTTGTGCTTCAAACTCCGCCAGCTCTTTGATGAAGACCTTGGCGCGCTCAGCGTCCGCGTACTCCAGGTCGAACCCGCGATACGCCATGTTCGTGTAGCGCGCCAGCGTGTCGTCTTTCACGTTGGCCACCTGTGCGCTGCCCGCCGCGGGCGCAGGCGTTACGTTCGTCGTCCACCAGCCGTAATTGCGCATGGAGATACCAGCGGAAGCCGCATTCGTCCAGAGGTAACCGGCCGGCGGACGCGTGGCTGCTTCGGTCCCTTCATAGTCATAGAGCTTGCGGCGGCCGCCGTAGCTGTTCGGCCACATCTTTTGCACATAGTCGTTTGCAATTGCCGCAGCCGACCAGTTGTGTCCATCGGCACTCACGTCGGCGTTCACGTAGAAGTTGTCGAACAGCACAAATTCCCGTGCCAGCTTGTGATGGTTCGGCGTCACCTGTTCGCCAAACAGAACCAGTGACGGATCGCTGTTGCCCCTTCCAACATCGCCCAGAACCTGATCGTAGGTGCGATTTTCTTTCACGATGTAGATGACGTGTTCCACCGGCGTTGGGTCGCCGGGATGCGAAGGAACGGGATTGCCCGGGCCCGTATTGACACCATCCATGAACTCGTCGCGGTAAGGCGAATTCAGCAGCACGGCCTTGGTGTACTGCTTTAGCTGATCGTCATTGAACGGGTCTACGATCGATACCGAACCCGTTTGAATCGCGCCCACATATTCGATCGAGGTTCCGCCCAAATGCACAGCGGCCGCGCGCTTGCTTGGGTTCGGTCCTTTGGGATTGGGGTAGCTTCGCGCTCCCCGGCCATTCACAATCGCCAGGCGTCCATCGGCCATTGATCGCACCGCCGTAGGATACCAACCGGATGGCACGAAACCCATGACGCGGCTCCGCTGTTCGGAGACGTCGGCCACCGCCACCGCGTTCGCATCCGAACACACGACGTAGAGCAGGCTTTGGTCCGCACTCAACGCCAGCGCCGTGGGAGTCATGCCCAGCGGATGCCGCGGCGTCATGGCGATGTTGATCGTCTCAATCATCCGCAGTTCTTTCGATTCCGAGACGCCAATCACATAAACACTGTTTGTATTTGCCGCCGACACAAAAAGCCGCCCTGCCCACTGCGCCTGCTCTTCACCCTGTTCTTCTTTCTTGCGGTCGCGCCAGACCATGTCAGTAGGATGCTGCCCCATGCGGACCGCACCCAGCTTCTCCCCGGTATCGGCGCGGTGATGGTACACCGTTCCATCCACCCAACTGGAGACGAAATACGTCTTGCCGTCGGGATGAAACAAAATCCTGTATGGCCTGCGGCCGGTGGGGAATTTCTCAATCACCCGGCCGGATTTCGGATTGATGACGTGAACCGCATCCTGAAAGAGACTGGCCGCATAGATCAGCCGTCCGTCCGGACTGACCGCGACATCGCCCACGAAATCGGCGGGCTTGCGGTCCGCCTCCGGCACGATAGCGAACGTTCGCGTGAGCGCCATCTTTCCGTCCGGCGCGAAGGAAAATTCGTAAACGCACGCGCGCGAGCCGCCGCCCACGTAGACAAACTTTCCGTTCGGCGAAAACGCAAGTCCCAGCCAGCCATCCTGCACTGGTGTCCGGCCGATCTCTTGCGCCGTGGCCGCATCGAGCACGCTGATGCTGGGCGGCATGTAACCGGCATTCAGAATCAGCAGATACTTCTTGTCCGGAGACAAGGCCGAAGACATTGGGAAGTTGCCCAGCGCGACTTGCCGGCCCGCGGGCATCACCCGCCATCCGCTATTCAAGAGAAAGCCGCCATTCGGATGCGGCCCAACCTGCTCCCTGGGCGGAGTTTCAGAGGACAGGCACGCGGCAAGCGCGAGAACCGACAGCAACGCAAGAATCTTCATTCAGAGAACCTTTGCGCGATTGGAAAGCGCCGTCCCATTCCAAATGCCTTGGTAGTAACCTTCAAGCCAGGCGCGGCCTGCTGGCGTTTGTATTCGTTGCGATCCACTTTGTTGATGATGTCGCGCACCAGATCCACGTTCACATTCATCTCAGCCGCAATCTGCCGCGGCGATTGCGTGTCTTCCACGTAGCCCTTTAGTATTCGATCGAGCACGGCGTAGTCGGGCAGGGAATCGGTGTCCTTCTGATCGGCCCGTAACTCGGCGGACGGAGGCTTGGTGAAAACGCTTTCCGGAATGGCATTATTGTGCCTCGCATTAGCCACGCGGGAAAGTTCGTAGACCAGCGTCTTTGGAACATCGCTGATCACCGCCAGCCCGCCGCACATGTCGCCGTAAAGAGTGCAGTATCCCACCGCCAACTCGCTCTTGTTGCCGGTGGTTAGCACCAGCGCGCCGGTCTTGTTGGAAAGCGCCATCAGCGTTACGCCCCGCAGACGGGACTGCAAGTTCTCTTCGGTAACATCGGCCGCGGCGCCGTGAAACAGGGGTTGCAATATCTCAAGGAAGCGGTCGTAGACGCCGGTGATAGTTGCCATCTCAAAGCGAATGCCGAGGCTATCCGCCATCGCTCGCGCGTCCGTTACGCTGCCCGGCGACGAATACGGTCCAGGCATACCTACGCCCGTGACATTTTCTCTTCCTACCGCATCCACCGCGATGGCCGCGGTCAGAGATGAATCGATGCCGCCGCTTAGTCCGATCAACACTTTGCGGAAGCCGCACTTGCGAATGTAGTCGCGCGTGCCGGCTACCAGCGCCTCGTAGACGGCCTCGCATTCCCGCTCCAGATTCTGATTTTGATCGCCTTCGCCGGTAACCGTGTCAACCAGAACCAGGTCGTCGGCGAACGATGCCGCCGAGGCGATCACGTTTCCGGCGGCATCCATTGCGAAGCTGCTGCCATCGAACACCAGATGATCGTTGCCGCCCACCTGATTCACATACGCTACCGGGATCTTGTACCGTTGCGCCGTGGCCTGAAACAGTTCGCGCCGCAACTGGCGTTTCCCCATGTGATAGGGGGAAGCGTTAATGCTGATCAGGATTTGCGCGCCCGATTGCACCAGCTCTTCCACCGGATCGCGTTGATAGAGCGGCCGTTCCCAGAACTGTTTATCGTTCCACGCATCTTCGCAAATGGTTACCGCGATGCGCGTGCCGCGCAATGTGCAGATCATCTGTTGGTCGGCCGGAAGAAAGTAGCGCCCCTCGTCGAATACGTCGTAGGTGGGCAGCAACATCTTGTCTTGCCGGAAGACGATTTTTCCGCGTTCGATCACGGCCGCACTGTTCACTGCCTGTTTGCCCGAGCTCACCCGCGACCGGCTGACGTATCCGGCGATGATGGCAAGGTCAAGATCCGCGGTAGCGGCTGCCAGTTCGTCCAGACTCTGCGCGGTGCGCGCCAGGAAACTTTCCTTCTCCACCAGATCGCGCGGAGGGTAGCCGGTAAGCGAAAGCTCGGGGAACGCAATGATGTCCGCCTGCCGTCCGGCAGCCCTGCGGGCTGCGTCTACCATAAGGCGGACATTCCCAGGCAGGTCGCCCACAGTGCTGTTGATCTGCCCGAGAACGATTCTCATCTGAAATTCCATTGTACCGATGGGATAATGACTAAGTGAACCCAATCAAATCTGTTGCACTTTGTGTGTCTGCCGGGATACTGTCCGCTCAGACACCGCCCGCGGCCGCCCCGAAGCCGAAAGCGCCTGCCGCCGCGGTGAAACCGGCGGGAACCACTCCGAAGGCGCCCGCCACAACCACCGCCGCCCCCAAGACCCCGGTGGCCAAGACGCCCGTGAAAAAGGCCGCCGTTCCGGATGGCAAAGTAGTACTGACCATTGGAACGGAAAAGATTACCGACAAGCAGTTCGATTCTTTCGTGGAAGCCTTGCCTGAGCAGGTCAAGGCGCAGGCGAAAGGCCCCATGAAGCGGCAGATCGCCGAACAGATGGTGCGCGTCCGGCTGCTATCGGCGGAAGCGAAGAAACGCGGCATCGACAAAGAACCCGGCTTCGTGGCCAAGGCAGCTTTTCAGTACGACAATCTGCTGGCCGGCGAACTGTTCGCGGATATGCAGAAGGAAGTGAAGAGCGACGATGCGGCGCTGCAAAAGTATTTCGATGCCCATAAGCAGGAACTGGAATTTGTGCAGGCACGCCACATTCTAATCCGCTATAAGGGTTCGGCGGTGCCTATGAGGGAAGGGCAGAAGGAACTGACCGAAGAAGAGTCGCTAGCCAAGGCGACGGATCTGCGGAAGAAGATTATGGCCGGGGAAGATTTCGCCAAGCTCGCCAAGGCCGAGTCCGACGATGTCGGTTCCGGCAATGTGGGTGGCGACCTGGGTAATTTCAAGCGCGGCCAAATGGTGCCGGCGTTTGAACAGGCCGCTTTCGCGGCGAAGCTGAACGAAGTGACTGAGCCGGTGAAGACGCAGTTCGGCTACCACATCATCAAGGTGGAGAAGCGCGCCGACTTCAACGAGTTGAAGCCTGATTTGGAGAAGCGCGTGAAGCCGGATGCCGCCCGCGAACAGGTGGAAGACTTCCGCAAGAAGGCGACGGTTACCTTCGACGAAGGATTCTTCGGTCCAGAGCCGCCTAAGCCGTAGTTGTCGTTACGGGCTTGGCACGCGCGATTGATCCGGCGCTGAAGGGCTGCCGGATCGCGGTTTTTCGGCAGCGTTGTTTTTTGGCACGGTGGTGGCTTCCTGGTTGTCAAAGAGCTAAGTCGAAGAACTACGTCAAAGCACTGCGCCAGCGATTGTTTATTCCTTTAATCCTAAAAACGGCAGTTGGACTGTCCGAGCGTGGATTGTCCCTATCGAATCAGATACTTTCAACTGCTGCGTAGTGCACCTCTTGGGTGAGAAGCCCTGTGCTTCCACATAGTTGAGGGCAATGGGCGTCTTGGGTTTAAGGCGCAACCGACTGCCGTTTTTAGGTTAATGCGGGGTCGGGGGCCGGGCCGTTTGCTTCGCAATCCCTGTGTGGCGGTTGCGGCGATGGGGTCGTTTCGCAGATTTCGTTGTTGGGCGTTGACGGTTCCGGTTCGGCGGCCGGTTCGTTTCGCAATTTTTCGTTTGCCGTTGACTGCGGGCGTGTTTTCTGCATTTTTTCGAGGGCTTTTTGGGCCCGGTCG
>JANXXV010000360.1 GCA_025350445.1 Bryobacteraceae bacterium
CCCGATGCCAGCCCGGACCCAATTCCCACCATGTTCATTTCCGCGATCCCGCACTCGATGAACCGGTCCGGAAACTCCTTCGCGAATCCCGCCGTATAAGTGGATTTCGACAGGTCCGCATCGCACACCACAACATCTTGATTCCGGCGGCCCAGCTCGACCAGCGCCTGCCCAAATGCTTCCCGCGTCGCAAGCCCCAGCTTCAACTCGTACCTGGTCTTCGCCGCCATCTATCCAATCTCCCGCAGTGCCAGTTCCATTTCCTTTTCCGTCGGCGCCACCCCATGAAACTTGGGATTGTTTTCCATAAATGACACGCCTTTCCCCTTAATCGTGTTCGCAATCAGCACCGTGGGTTTGCCCTTCACCTCCGCCGCCTCCGCGAATGCCGACTGCAACGCCGGAATGCTGTGCCCATCGAGTTCGATGGCATGCCACCCGAACGCCCTCCACTTTTCCGCCAGCGGGGAGAGATCCAGAATGTCCTTCACAAATCCGTCAAGCTGAATCTTGTTGTAGTCCACAATACAAACCAGATTGTCGATCTTGTGGAAGGGCGCGAACATCGCCGCTTCCCAAATTTGACCTTCCTGCGATTCACCATCACCCAAGACCACAAAGGTACGTGAGGGGCTTCCGTTCAGACGCGCCGCCAGTGCCATGCCGATGCCCAGCGACAGACCCTGCCCAAGTGATCCGGTGGATGCCTCCAGCGCGGGAATGAATCGCACGTCCGGATGCCCTTGATAGATCGAGCCAAGCTTGCGCAGCGTGTTCAACTGATCTTTCGGCGTGTAACCCAACTCGGCAAATGCAGCATAAAGCACCGGACAGGCATGTCCCTTAGAAAGAATGAACCTGTCTCTATCTACCCATTTCGGGTTCGCCGGGTCGTGCTTCATCACGTCGAAGAACAGGGTTGCCACAATCTCAACAGCCGAGAGTGAACCGCCCGGATGTCCAGACTTCGCGGCCGTAATCATAGTAATGATGTCGCGCCGGATCTGGCGGCAAATCGCCTGTAACTCCTCGACGTTGCTGATTTTCGTCATAGACTGACTTCAATTTAGCACGCTGAGACAATGGGGAGTGCTTGTTCTGAGACAATCGGACGGAACGCCGCGAAGGCTCGCCATCCTGGCCGGAAGCTTCAATCCGCCCACCAGAGCTCACCTGGCTTTAGCACAGGCCGCCAGTACCGTCGCGGATGAAGTACTATTCGTGCTGCCAAAAGCTTTTCCGCACAAGGAATACGTGGGAGCGACGCTCGACCAGCGCATCAGCCTGCTGCAAACGGCGACGGCGGGAAACAGGAACTGGTCAATAGGAATCGCCGAGAAAGGGCTCTTCATCGAGATTGCCAACGAGGCGAAACCGCACTACCCAAATTCCGAACTCTGGTTCGTCTGCGGCCGCGACGCCGCCGAGCGCATAGCATCATGGGACTACGGCAATCCCGAGGCATTCGCCAAAATGCTGGAAGTTTTCGGACTGCTAGTAGCCCGAAGACAAGGAGATTACGTTCCGCCATCAGAACTGGCGGAGCGCATCAAAGCGCTACCTTTTGAAAACTACGACGAGCACTCGTCCACCGAAGTCCGCGACAGAATCGAGCGCGGAGCCGAATGGCGGTACCTGGTCCCGGAATCATTAGCAAACGAAGTAGAACGAATCTACAGCCGCTCAGGACGGCGGTCCCCCAGGACCGCGCCGGACGCCCCGTCCGGCCCTACTCGTGAAGGCTAGTATCCAAAAACGCCCGCAACCGATGGCTCCGGCTGGGATGCCGCAGCTTCCGCAGCGCCTTAGCTTCAATCTGCCGGATACGCTCCCGCGTAACGGCAAAATGCTGGCCCACTTCTTCCAGCGTATGCTCGGAGCCGTCCTGCAGCCCAAACCGCATCTTAATAATCTTCTCTTCCCGTGGGCTAAGAGTCTTCAAAACCTCAGCCGTCTGCTCGCGAAGATTCAAATTGATTACCGCTTCCGATGGCGACGTAACCCGGCGGTCCACTATGAAATCGCCCAGATGCGATTCTTCCTCTTCACCCACCGGCGTCTCAAGCGAAATCGGCTCCTGCGCAATGCGCATCACCTTCCGCACTTTGCCCACCGGAAGCTCCAGCCGTTTCGCCAGTTCTTCCGTATTCGGCTCACGCCCCAGTTCCTGCTGCATCTGCCGCTGCGCCCGGACCAACTTGTTGATGGTCTCGATCATATGCACAGGTATGCGAATGGTCCGCGCCTGGTCGGCAATGGCGCGCGTAATCGCTTGCCGCACCCACCACGTTGCGTAGGTAGAAAATTTATACCCGCGCTGATAATCGAACTTATCCACCGCCTTCATCAGGCCGATGTTCCCTTCCTGAATCAGATCCAAAAACTGCAAGCCTCGATTGGTGTACCGTTTTGCGATAGAAACCACCAGCCGCAAATTGGCTTCGATCAACTGTTTCTTCGCCGTTTCCGATTCCAGTTCCCCGCGCTCGACAATTTGCAGCGTCCGCCGCAGCTCCGTCGACGTCGCTCCGCAGTCTTCCTCCAGCGTCTGTATCCGCTGGCTGCTGTGCTTCAGCTCTTTCTTCAGCTCGCGCGGCCCGTTTGCATTCGCCGGCTCTTCAATGCGCCGCTGCGCCCGGGAAATCTCGCCTTCCAGCGCCCGGAACTCGTCCACCGACTGGCGCAGACGGTTCGCCAGGGCCCGCCGCGCCGGAAAGCTGAACGGAAGCTTTTGAATGGATCTCGAAATCTTGATCGTGTTGCGCGCCAGACTGTATCGCAGGCCCCGGTGCTGCTTCGGTTTCATCTGTCGCGATATCGATTGCAACTTCTGCCGGAATTGCAGCGATTTCTTGTATAACTTGTCGATTTCCTCAATGGCCGCGATCAAGTCGCCCGCCTGCGAGTCCAGAGCCTCATCCGTGATCAAGGGGTCTGCCACAAGCAGAATATCGCGCACCAACACCGTGCCGTTGCGGATCTCCCCGGCCTGTTGGATGATCTCCCGAACCACCAGGGCCGACCGCGACAGAGCCTTGTTCACCCCGCGCTGGCCTCGCTCGATCCGCTTGGCAAGCTCGATCTCACCCTCGCGCGTGAGCAACGGAACCGTGCCCATCTCGCGCAGGTACATGCGAACCGGATCGTTCGTCTTGTCGATGAACTCCTGGACAAGCTCTAAATCGCCGAACTCCTCGCCTTCGTCAAGCTTCTTGTCGAATTCGAGTTTGGGCTCTTCCAGAATTTCAACACCAGCGGTGTCGAAATCGGCAAGTAGATCGTCGATCTCACGGCCCGCCGCCATCTCGTCGGGAAGAATCTCGTTCACTTCGTCGTAAAGAACAAATCCCTTTTCTTTACCCGAGTCCACGAGTTGTCTCAAACGGCCGAATTTTTCTTCATTTGCCACTGGAAGCCTGTTCAATGTCCCCTGCGTTGAAGCGTCACGAGATTCCGGTTTCCCATAGTGTACAACATGCGTCAGACGCCTGGCTCAATACCTCGCTCAACAGGCCGCCCCAATTCGGTCATCTTTTGCATCAGCCGAAACGCCTCCGGCATGTCGCCTGCCCTCTCGGCCTGCTTCAGCCGCGCCCGCAAGACACCCATCGCCGCCTTCCTCTCTTCTAATTCCAACATACGCAAATAAGAGTCCGCCTGCTCACGCGTGAATACCTCATCTGTATTATCGGCAAGAACGGTCTCGGCCAACAGGCTGCTTTGCCCCTCATCCAAGCGCTCTTCCAGCGCGTGAAAAGTGAAGTCCGGTTCGTTATCGTGCAAAGCGAAGATCACCGCCAGAATCGCCCGGCTGGCATAGTTCTCCAGAATGGGCGAAGCGCGCAGCCGGGGAACCAGCACCGCCCGCACCCCGGCGTCCGCCACCAGCGAGCGCACCAGAATCCTTTCCGACATGCTCAACGCAGGCGCTGGCTTGGCTGCCGGCCTCGTCTGTCCCTTCACTGCCGTCTTGCGAAACTCGTCCAGAACCAGGCCGCGCTCAATTCCCAGATAGTCCGCCACCTCGCCCGCCACCATCGCGCGCTCCAGTTTGTCTGAGACGCGCTCGATCGCCGGCAGCAGAAACTTCAACCCGGCGATCCGGCCGTC
Organism: Bryobacteraceae bacterium; assembly: GCA_025350445.1. The sequence continues at coordinate 4,111 of JANXXV010000360.1, forward strand.
GGACGTCCGCATATCGAACTTTTTCCTCGCCCGTTCGGCCAGCCAGAGAAAATACCCGGATGCATTCTCCAGCTTTTCCTGATACGTTTCCGCACCGAACTGCTTCACGTACTCGTCCGGATCGAGCCCGCCGTCCAGTTGGAGTACCCGCACATGCATCCGTTCGTCCAGCAGCATCTGGATAGAGCGCTCGGTGGCGTTCGCGCCCGCTGTGTCCGGATCGAAGTTCACCACCATGTTCTCGGAATGCCGCCGCGCCGATCGCACCTGTCCGGAAGTCAGCGCCGTACCGCAACTGGCAATCACGTTGCGCACCCCGGCCGAGTAGACCCCAATCACGTCCATGTAACCTTCCACCAGCACCACGCGGCCGGCCTTCCGGATCGCGTCTTTCGCGCGGTGCAGGTTATAAAGGATGGTGCTCTTTTTGTAGATCGCCGTTTCCGCCGAATTCAAATACTTCGGTTCTTCACCCGCCCCAAGCGCCCGGCCTCCAAAACCAATCGCCTTTCCCGATTCATCGTGGATCGGAAACATCAAACGGCCGCGGAACCGGTCGTAGTAGCCCCCGCCTTCCCGCTTCCCCACCAGACCCGAAACCTCCAACTGCTCGGCCGGAAACTGCCGCAACTGCTTCACCATGTCCTGCCCGGACCGGTCGGAGAATCCCAATTCGAAATGTTCGATTGCGGCCGCCGAAAGCCCCCGCTTCTGCAGATAGGCGCGCGCATCGCCGCCCGCGGGGCCATTCAAATTCGCGCGAAAAGCCCGCACCGCAATCTCGTGCATTTCATAGAGCGCGTTCCGCAGCTTGCTTTCCGTGTTGTGATACTCCTGCCGGACGGGCATCGGAATGCCATTGCGCTCGGCCAGATCCTTCAACGCCTCGGGAAACGTCAAGTGGTGAAACTCCATCACGAACTTGATCACATCGCCCTTGGCGTCGCACCCAAAGCACTTGTAGTACTGATGTTGCGAACTCACCGAAAACGACGGCGTCTTCTCGGTGTGAAACGGACAGCGCCCCGCATAGCGATTCGGACCCGCCTTGCGCAGCGGCACGTATTCACCGATTACTTTGACGATGTCAACGGATGCTTTGAGCTGTTCGACAAATTCCATGGCGCGGGATCAATTCCCATTATGAGGGGGCGCGGTTCCTGCCGGGTGGACCGGGCATCCCCCTAATCTTGAAGGAACGAATAACACCCCCGCTCGCCGATGAGACTTTCAAGGGAGCGCACTTATCGATATCCGGCGTTTGCCGGAAGCCCTAATCCATTCCTTCTCGACGATGTGGTTCGTCAAAAGAAAGTGTGGGTTAGTTCTGGCTCCGGCAGTTTCCCAAGTGAGTGATACAGGGTTATTTCAGTGACTCGGAAGGTTTGGAAGCCGTAAGATTTTCTCATGTTGACTTTCACCTTGTTGTTGAGGCCCTCGACAATGCCGCTGGAAAACTGTTTTCTGGCCCGAAAGTAATTGAGAATGGGGGCGGTGCGCGCGCAGCATCTTGACCACTTTCTTCACAGGATCGATCCGGGAGCGCATCGCTTGGTGGCACCATTCGTCGAGAAACTTGCCAGCGCAGGTGGGCGAAACGTAGTCCCGGAACTGGTCGAAATCTTCCTTGAGAATGTAGGCCCGCCCGCTTCGCAGGTTGTAGCGCGGCAGGTCACTTACTACCGCTACCCACCAACACCGGTCACGGTTTCGTCAGCGGCGCGGCCCCGGCATTTCCGCGCTCCGTCGGTCTTTTTCCGCCGAAAACTTTATCGTTCCCAACTATTTTCAAAAATCGACAGAACCAATTCAATAACTTACAGCCAATCGCAAAACCGCCCGCCATCCCCCAAGGCTATTCT
>JANXXV010000379.1 GCA_025350445.1 Bryobacteraceae bacterium
AGCGCTAAATCCCAGGGGTTCGGGGACAGAGTGCCCGACTTCAGCAAAGCTCCGTTCCTTATTGACTGTTCTCTCACCGTAGTCATCCCCGCGCCAGATAGATCGCAGCCGGCGTCCGGTATCCGAGACTCTGGTGTGGCCGTTCCTGGTTGCCGAGCCGAAACCGGACTTTCGACTCCGTCTCCAGGAGTTTGTGTCCGCGTTGTACCGATGGCGAGACGTAGAAATTCCAGGGCGATGATGATTGGATATCAGCAACGCGCTTCAGCAGTTCGGGAATGGCGGCACCGCGGACGTCTCGGAGGGTACCCAGTCCCGCCTCAAGCTCTTGCACGCGCTGCTGGGCATGGAGAACGGTGCTTTCCGTAAGAGGCACCCAACCTTCCTGGACTCGCTTGTACTTGCGACCCGCTCCCCTGGATTGAGAAGAGACGAACTCAGTGGCTGACTCAACCAGTTCCTCATGCCGCCGATTGTCCTTACCCTTGAATACCAAGGTTGTTCCGATACTCACACTTTGGTCGTTGCCATCAATCTTGGCTGAGTAAGTTGGTTCTGGCTCGTAGACTACCTGACGGGCTGCGGCGGCATTTCTTTCAACTTCTATCCCCATTGGTACTTCATTGAGGACCTTCAGGGTTACAGGGACGTCATCGCCACTGATCTGAACGGGAGGAGATCCCTTCAGAACGAGGTCGAGTTCAGGCGGTGATACGGGAACCGAGAAGATCTTATCGTTGACTTCCAGCCAGCCATCATCCTCACGCAGCGTGGCTGGGTCAGGCATGGGTAGGACGACACCATGGCGATCCGTCAATTCATAGGACACAGTCAGCGTGTCGTCCGGGTTCAATGCAGCGTCGATATCGATGGTTGCGGGCTGGAACTGAATTGGGACCTCAGTCCCGCTACGGTTGACTCGGATGCCTTGCCCATTCCAATCGGCAAGAGCCCGATGCGCCCTGCGTTTGGAAAGTAGCTGTAGCTTCCCCTCTGTCTGCGCCAGCAATGACAATACGGATTTCGGAAGCACCACCCTACGACCGAGCAACGACTGCTTTCCCGAGCGCTTAAGCAAATCGGCGGGTATCTCCATTCCTGTGACAAGGAATACCGGGCACACCTTCACCTTCCCGTCGGGCAGAACGGTTGTTTCGAGCACAACGCCCACTTCTTCCGGGGAGAAGTAGCTCCGCAGCCTCTCCAGCAGGCCGGCCTTAGCCAGCTGAGAGCGCATTAAGCCTGTACCTTAATCTTTAGGATTCGTCGGTGATCGCCGCCATCACTTGTGAACGGGCCCAGACAAATTCGTTGATCAGGGCAGATCTCTTTGCTGGGAATAGTGAATTCCAACTTCATCGCGCTCAATGGAGCGTTTAGAGGATTCGATCTATCGGACGACCGAGTCTCGGATGTAGTCCCTCTCTGTTCAACACGCGCGATCACGCGGCGGCCGACGCCAGCAATACTGCCTAATATAGCCATAGGCTTTGTCGAATAGCTCCTGATCTGTGTGCAGCTTGTAGTTGAGGAGCGTGCGACGGAGCTCCTTTTGCACCAAGCGTTCATCCTGGGTTGGCTTCTGCCAGTCCGGGAAGCGCACCTTCTTTAACATTTTGATTCTTCTAGTTTAGCGCCGGTCTCAACGACTTATTTTTCCTGTCGCACGCCGCTCAGAAGAACGGAAGCGACACGACCCGGTGTTCCAATTCGGAGGTAAGGGAGACCTTCCCGGATTCCCCGTGAACATGAGCTTTCAATCGCGAGTTTGCGTGGATGGGCTGATCGCCGCTTGTACGCACCCTGAATCCGGCAAGCCCTGACCAAACCGTCGCGGCTTCGGTTTCGGCAAGAATGCTGCTATGCAGGTGCAAACGACTACAATACTGTTATGAAGCGATTATTCGCGCTTGCGTTTCTGGCCTGCGCCGTCGTGATTGCGTCGCGGACCGATTACCTCAACGCGAAGCGGAAGTTTCAGTCGATTGAGAAATATCAGGTGAAGCCGGGCAGCCGGGTGCCCCTTCCTGCCACCGAGTTGAACGCGTATGTGCAAGTGGAACTGCTGGAAGCTGTTCCTCAGGGCGTCCGCGACCCGAGGGTGGAGCTGCAGGCCGATAACGTTGCCACCGGACGGGCGATGATCAATTTTCTGCAAGTGCAGAATAGCAGGGGCGCGGCGCCTGGGTGGCTGATGAAGCGGCTGTTGGACGGGGAGCATGAAGTGGTGGTGACCACTAAGATCAGTTCCAGCGCAGGCAAGGCTACGGTGTTCCTGCAGCGGGTGGAAGTGGGGGGCATTCCTATTGAAGGAGGTGCGCTCGATTTTCTGATCGAGAATTACCTGCTGCCGAATTATCCGAACGCGAAGATCAATCGCCCTTTTGAGTTGAGATACCGGATGGACCGTTTAGAGGTGACTCCCGGGATCGCCTACGTCGTTATGCAGAAGTGATGATTCGCTCCGCCACTTGTTTTGCCATTCGAATGCAGTCCGGTATTCCGATTCCGTAGTAGGCGTTGCCAACAAGGTGGAGTCCGGGGAAGTCTTTGAGCATGTCTTCGATCAATTGAAGGCGGGCGGCGTGGCCGACGGTGTATTGCGGCATGGAGTCCGGCCAGGGGATCACGCGCTGCAGCATGGGGGTGGCGGTGATGCCCATCTTCTGTTGGAGCTCAGGAAGCACATCGTTGACATCGCCGTTTACGAAGCAGCGGAGCAATACCTTATCCGCGGGCACGCGATGGTCGAATTTTGTACCCACCCAGGTGCAGGCGGCGATGCTCTTGCGTTCCTTCTTCGGCACTAGAAAACCGAAACCATTCAAGGGATGCCGGACTTCGCTCTTGTTGAAGAGCACTGCCACTACGGTGGATGAGCTGTAGGTCATCGGCGGAAACAGATTGGGGAGCACCAGTTCCGGTTTGCAGGCTATGACAAGGCGGTCTGCTTCGAGCCAGTCGCCGTTTACCCGGATGCGATAGCCTTTCTCGATCTTGTCCACTTTGCCTTGGATGATCTCGGCTTCGGTTCGAAGCTTTAGCTGGGCGACTAGTTGGCCGAAGCCTAGTTTCAATGTGCCGAACAGCGGCGGCGCGGATGGCGCTGCTTTCATGGCTCCGCGCGAAACGCTTCCGTATTTGGATTCCCATTCGACGAACCGCGGGAGGACGCTGGCGGCGCTGAGCTGGGTTACGTCGCCCCCGTAGACGCCGGCTAGCAGAGGCTCGGCCAGATAATCTACTACTTCCTGGCCGTAGTGATCTTTCACGAAGTCGGCTACTGATCGGTCTTCCTGTTCTTTGGCCGGGCGGCGGGTGAGTTCGGCTAGCATGCGGAGCTTGCTGCTCCAGCTTAGGAGTGGCGTTCCGAGTACCGGACCGAATTTTGCCGGAACCATCAGCGTCAGGCCTTCGGGCATTTTGATCAGGCGGCCGCCGCGCCAGATATAGGTGGCGCGGAGATGGTCGTTCGAGCCGATGATCTGGTCGCCGATGCCTAACTCTTCGATTAACTCGCGGGCCCAGGGTTTGGAATTGATGAAGCTGTCGGGGCCGTGTTCGATTACGCAGCCTTCGGCGATTTCCGTTTGGAGATAGCCGCCCAGTTGGGGTTCGGGCTCTATTAGAGTTACTGGAATTTTGGCTTTGGATAGGTAATAGGCGGTGGAGAGACCGGAGATTCCTCCGCCGATTATTACTACTGGCTTCATGTGGCTTTCATTGGCGGGGAGTGGCGGAGGCTGGGGCCTCCGCGCGGGCGTCGGCGCCCGCCCTCCTTTCTTCAGACGAGGTGAGATCTATGTCTTGCACGGCTGGACGAGTGTTGATTTAGACCGGGGTTCGTGTTTCAAGGTCTGAAATCGCGGACCATTTGCACTACCGCTTTCACGTTTTCTACCGGGGTTTCCGGTAGGATGCCGTGGCCTAGATTGAAGATGTGGCCGGGTCTGGTGCCGGTCCGTTTCAGCAATTCGTGGACCCGCATTTTGAGTTCCGGGAGTGGCGCGAAGAGCGCGGCCGGGTCCATGTTGCCTTGCACGGCCGAGCGATAGCTGATATCCATCCAGGCCTGGTCGATGTTGATGCGCCAGTCGACGCCCATTACGTCTCCGCCTGCCGCGTGCAGTTCGCGGAAGAAGCCGGCGGCGCCGGTGCCGAAGTGGATGACGGGAACGCCGGTGGAACGGATACGCTCTATCAGCGCCCGCGAGTATGGGGCGACGAAGCGAACGTAATCATCCGGTCCCAGCGCGCCCACCCAGCTATCGAATACCTGAATCACGCGCGCGCCGGAGGACACTTGCATCAGCGCGAACGAACCCAGGACATCCACCAGTTTGCCCATCAAACGGCGCCAGAGCGTCTCATCGCGATACATCATCTGCTTGGTCTTGAGGAAGGTTTTTGACGGCCCGCCTTCGATCATGTAGCTGGCCAAGGTGAACGGCGCGCCTACGAAACCGATCACCGGAACACGGCCGGCCAGCGCCTTTACTACCTGTTGGATGGCCTCACCTACGTAACCGAGATCATCCGTATTGGAGATGGACAAGGAATCGACGTCGGACGAGGTGCGGATGGGGTTATCGATGTGCGGCCCTTCGCCCTGCAGGAATTCGAGCTTGAGGCCCATCGGCTCGACAGGCAGCAGAAGATCGGCAAAGATGATGGCCGCATCGACATCGAGCACTTCCACCGGTTGCAGAGTGACGGCAGCCGCCAGATCGGGACGTTTGCAAATTTCGAGGATACTATTCTTGGCACGGATGTCGCGGTACTGTTTCATGTACCGGCCGGCCTGGCGCATAAACCACACCGGACGAACGTCTGTCGGCCGGCGGCGGCACGCATCGAGAAAACGGCTATTCATTGCAGCCACGCGCATGACAATTCCGATCTGTCTTCGCAGAGATACACGCGGAATCCTTTGGATTTAAATTCCACCGCCCATTGGCGGCCCTTCTTCAAGCCGTCGATGAAAAACGGCTTGGCCCACGCCTCGCTATCGATCGTTTTCGGTGCAATCACCGAGGCCGACAGCATCCCCGCCGCCGGAAATCCAGTACGCGGATCCATGATATGGCTATAAATCCGCCCT
>JANXXV010000380.1 GCA_025350445.1 Bryobacteraceae bacterium
TGGCGGCGGTGATGCCCCAGCTCCACCATGCCGAAAAGCCGAAGTCCCGAATCACCCTCCGCACCAACAAAATGTAAAACGGCATCATCAACCAGGCCAGCAGCGCCGCCCAGCGCAGGTTCCGCGGGAAGACCGGGTCCAGCTTCCAGGCGATAGAAAGCAGGGCGGGGAACAATGGCGGATATTTCGTTTGGAACGGCTCGCCCGGGTAGCTCAGAATGCGATAGCCCTGCCCCGTTGCAATGGCTTTGGCCCCTACCCAATAAATGGCATCGTCGTGATGGACACCAAGCTGTGGCATGTCCCGGTTCCACCAACTGAACAGCGCCGATGGCAGCAGAATGAGAACAAACAGTACCGCCTGTTTCATGTGAAGACCTAGAGTATCATTCAAGGGATGAAACTTACTTTCTGGGGCGCCGCCCAAACCGTTACTGGTTCCATGCATCACCTGACCGTGCAAGGCCATCAGTATCTTCTCGATTGCGGCACCTTCCAGGGCCGTCGCCAGGAAGCCCGGGAACGGAACGGAAATCTGCCGTTCCCGGCCGCCGGTATCGACGCCGTGATCCTTTCGCACGCCCACATAGACCATAGCGGGAATCTGCCTACACTCACGAAAAACGGGTTCGCCGGGCCTATTTATACATCACCCGCTACCGCCGATCTTTGCGAGCCCATGTTATTGGATTCCGCCTTCATTCAGGAGAAGGACGCCGAGTTCATGAACAAGCGGAGCTGGCGGCGGAAACAACTGCTTGGTACCGATGCGGGCGATCACGGGATTACTCCTATCTATACTGTGGCGGACGCCGAACAGGTGTTGCCCCGGTTGCAGCGGGTACCCCTGCATTTCCCCGCCAACGTCGGGCCGGGCGTTACCTATCAGTCCATCGACGCGGGCCATATGCTAGGTTCCACATCGGTGTTATTACAACTGGAGGAGGCCGGGAAACGGACGGGCCTCGTGTTCTCCGGCGACGTGGGCCGGCCGCGTTTGCCATTGATCCCCGATCCGGAATTCTGCCCGGGCAGCGACTACCTGATAATGGAAAGCACTTACGGTAATCGCCTGCACCAGGAGATGGGCGTGGTGGAAGAAAAGCTCGCGGCTGTGATCAACAAAGTGTGCAATCGAGGCGGACGGATTATTGTCCCCGCATTTGCCGTGGGACGCACGCAGCAACTTGTGTTTGTCCTGCACCAGCTCATTAATCAGCGGAAGATTCCCTCCATTCCCATGTTTGTGGATAGTCCGCTGGCGTTGAAAGCCACCGAGGTATTCCGCAAGAACGCGGTATCGCTCGATCGCGAAACCAACGCGTTCTCCCGGCACGGCGAAGATCCGTTCGGCTTCAAACGCCTGCGCTATGTCCAGAGCGTGGAGGAATCCAAGGCGTTGAACGATCTCCGCGGTCCGATGGTAATCGTTTCTGCGTCAGGCATGTGCGAAGCAGGACGCATTCTTCACCATCTCAAGAATAATATCGAAGATTCCCGAAACTTGGTTCTGATTACCGGATTTCAGGCGGAAAATACACTCGGCCGAAAAATTGTGGAACAGCACAGAGAAGTGTCCATCTTCGGCGTACCGATGAGGTTGCGCGCCGAAGTGGTTAAGTTGAATGAGCTTAGCGGCCATGCCGACCAGCGCGGGCTGATTCAGTGGATGAAGCCCGCGGCTGCCGGATTGAAGAAGGTATTCCTCGTGCATGGAGAATTGCAGGCGCAAAATGCGTTGGCGGCCGCCATCCGGGAGCAGTTGAATATATCAGTGGAGATTCCGGCTCGGGGGCAATCTTTTGAACTGCTTTGAGGGGGGCATGAACAATCTGATTCTTCAGTACACTTACTTGCAAGTCCTGGACTTATTGACGACAGTAGCATTTCTGATAAACGGGGTGAAGGAAGCGAATCCGCTGGTCAAAGGAATGATGCACGTTACTTCGTCTCCGATGATGGGGTTGTTGTTGGTAAAGCTGCTGGCCATCGCTCTGGGCGTATATTGCTGGCGCATCCGGAAGTACCGCTTGCTGCTAAGAATTAATATCCTGTTCGCACTTCTTGCCGCCTGGAACATGATCGCATTGATCGCAGGCTCCGGCTTAGCCAGTTAAACCTGGTGTCCGGTTAATCGTAAGCGTTGACGACGGTCGCAAGAGCGCTCGCCGGGGGCGCGCGCGCAGAAAAGGTGTCTGCCCCACCTTGCGCCCAGTAGCTTGTCGTAAAGAATTAGCCGGGACGGAACACTAGATCGGATAGTTGTGGCCAGCCCATATCGAATGCCTGTTTAGCCTGCAAGCAGTTGTCACGGAATGCGCTATCACCCGAATGGTGAACTGCGAAGCAGTTGAAATTCTGAGCTATTTGAGCGGCTGGGCACAATGCGCAGGATTTGAACTGCCGGGTTTAGGTTAAACGGCTACCAGAGAATTCGCATCACCACTTGAAAGTTTCGCGCGTCCGAGTCGGTGTCCGCGTAATATCCGAAAGTGGAGGGGCTGGCGAGAACCCGGCCCGGATTCGTAAAACTAGTGTTGTTGAACAAGTTGTAAGCCTGTATCTGCATTCTCAAGCGCACGCCTTCGCTGATGTTAAAGGTCCTTCCCACCATCCAGTCCGCCTGAATGAATGGATTTAACCGGAAGGTATTTCTGCCCAATGTACCGAAGCTGCCGACGAGCGGCGCGGAGAGTCCGGACCCGATCACTTTGTTAGGATTCCGATCGCCCGCTCCCGGGTCCGGGCTGAATCGAACCACCGGTACGCCGTCCACATTCGGCCGGATATTCCCCAACCCGCCAGCCAGCGAAGTATCGGTCAGACCCAGTCGCGCCCCCGCAAGAAGCGTGACCGGCACACCCGATTGCGCCTGGAAAGTTCCATCGAACTGCCAGTCCTTGGCAACGCGGCGAAGCAAAGGGTTCCGGATGCCGAACGCCTGCGCCGATTCGAAGGTATGGGTGATAACCAGCCGTTGCGGCAAATCGAAAGCGGACACCGCCCGGTTGTCGCGATTATTAAACGGATTCTGCTGCGCGGCGCCATCGTTGGGAAACCCGCCTTGCGCGTCGGAGACATCGTCAATGGATTTTGACATCGTATACGCGATCGTGAAGCCGTACCCGGAGGAAGTAAGCCTGCGCAAATAAAACTGCGCCGAATGGTAGTTTGAGTTGGCGGAAGAATCCGTCAACGTTACGGCGTTGAACCGGGGATCGATTCGTCCGCTGGGTGTATTCACTCCATTCAGCCGCAGGTTAATCCGGTCAAACTCGCCGTTGGCATCCATTGCCAGTTCTTGCGCGGACGTCTCCGGCGCGGCGAACGTCCCCGGAGCGATGGTGTTGATGGGCCTTTGCCGCTGTAAGTAATTCCCTTTCACACCAACGTACGATGCCCGGAAAAGCATCTGCAAAGGAAGGCTTCGCTGTAACGTAAGGCTCCATTGATGTACCTGCGGATTCTTCACGCCTCGATCCACCGGCGTGATGGAGCCGAAGTTGCGGATATTATCCGGGAACGACCCGACAATCGACTCGCCCTGCTTTTGGAACATCGATGTCCCCGCCACCAGATTCGCGAAGCTATTGTTGCCGCTGATCTGCGTTCCCGTCAGGTCGAACTGGTACATGAACGGGGGTAGCGCGCGCAGGTTATTGGCCGTGAGCCCGAGAAAAAGAAAATCGTATAGAATTCCGTATCCTCCGCGCAGGGTGAATTTCCCGCCATTCGGATTCCAAGCAAAACCGATTCGAGGGCCCCAGTTCCAACTGGGAGAAACCGCCGCTCCGCCCACGGCGAAAGCGCCAAGCGGTCCGGTTCCGGCGCCTCCGATCGCCTCGGCGGCGGCCAGGTCGAGATTTGAAATCAAGCTATTCACTTCGGTGGTCGATCCCGAGTATTCCAACCGGAGGCCCAGGTTGAAGGTCAGATGCGGCCGAAAGCGATAATCGTCCTGCACAAAAAAGCTGGGGTTCCAACCGCGCAGTCCACGGTAGGAATTTCCGAAGCGCTGCGTGAAGCTCAACGGATTCCCGGCCAAAAAATCCGCCAGTGCCGCAAATCGGAAGACACCGCGCAGATTGGAATCGGTGGAGCTATTCGATTGCGTCCGGTTCACTTCCGCTCCCGCCTTCCATTGGTGCGCGCCTGCGTTGTAGGTCAAGCTGTCCGCATACTGGAAAGTGTTTTGCCGTCTTGAATTTGGAATGCCCGGGTTCCAACCAAAGGCCGCCGTGCCATCGTTAAATTCAATCGAAGGTCCACCCAGGCGATAGAGCGGCGGCAACGTGGGAACGCTGCGGGCAAACGAGGCTAGAAAGTGATTTACCGTTCGGGGTCCCAGAATACGGGTGTGCGAAACGGTAGCGTTCACAGGGATGTTTTCGTTCGACGATCCACGCGTAGGCAAGTTGGAATTAGACGAAAACGTGGTGGCCGCTGAGCGGAAAGAATAGTCCGCATAACCGAATCGCGCGTAAAAGTAATCGTTCCGGCTGATGTTCCAGTCCAGCCGCGCGGAGGCGCCGAAGAAATCGGTCCTTTGTGGAGACGGATTGGTCTCTGTCCCATCCGGCGTCACGGGCACTTGCAGCTTTTTGAGCAGCAGCGCCGCGGTTGGGTCGATCGCGCCGGTGACCTCGGCTTCACGCGGGATGTTCGCAACCCTGGTGCCGCCGGAACCGCGGGTAATAATCTTCTGGTAGCTGCCAAAGAAAAACACTCGATCCTTGCGCAGCGGCATTCCGGCTGTTAGTCCGAAATCGTGACTGTTGATCGGCGTCGCCTTGCCCGTGCGGTCGAAGTAATCGCGCGAGTTCAACGCGCCGTTGCGGAAGAAATCGAAGAGGCTCCCGTGAAATTGGTTGCTGCCGCTTTTTGTGAGAATCTGCACTTGCGATCCGGAGTTCCGGCCGAATTCCGCTCCAGGATTGGTGGTGATCAGATTGAACTCCCGAACGGCGTCGATGGGCACGGTCTGCAATCCCATCACTCCGCCGGTGATCACATCGGTGGCCGTGGCATTGTCCAATGTGATGTTGTTCGCCCGGCCCCGATTACCGTTGGCGCTGAAACTACCCGGATTCTGCGTGTTGCTGCGCGGCAGTTCGGCGGTGACACCAGGCGCGGTGGCCGCCAGGGACAGGATTGCCCCGCCTCCCAGAGACAGCGGTCCGCGCACCGTCCCAATCGGCAGCCCCGAAATCTGGTTCGATTGCAGCGCGGTCTGCAACTGCGGGTTTACCACGTTCACCGGCGGCGATGGAATCCGGATGCTGATTCGCTGGCCCGATGGACGAATCTGCAGGATGACGTCAACCGTGGTGGTAATTCCGCTCTGCACCTGGGCCTCGGCCATAAATGCGGAGAACGAGGCGTATTCCACCTTAATGTCATAGGTGCCGGGTGCCAGTTGCCGGAACACCGCCGTTCCTTCCGCACCGGACGCCGTAAACCGGGTGGTCTGCATTTCCTGATTCCGAATCCCCACCCGCGCTTCTGGAATAGAGGCATGCAACGGGTCGCTCACGCGAACTTCGAGGTCGCCCGTGATCTGCGCATGCGCCGCAAGCGGGAAAGCGCAAATAGCCAGTTTTAGAAATGATTTCATCTAATAGGACTTCATGAACGACACAATTCCAGGCTGCAGGGCCGCGGTGCGTGCCTCACACAGATGTATACTTTCGAGTGCGGTAGCCAGATTGCGCGCTCCGCCTTTGAGATTCGCGATCCTCCCATTGAAAAACGACTGCACATCCATTCTCTCCGCTTCATTGCAGAAACCGGCGGCCGACAGTGGAAGCACCGCGGCAAATGGAATTCCCCGCGCTCCGGGCAGCCTGGCGTTCAGTTCATCGAAATTGGTTTTCACGAAATCCCAAACCACCGGACGGGTTTCCTTGCGCGCCGGAGTCAACAATTGCGTCAGTTCCCGTGATTCTAAATCCTTGGCGAACAACAAGTCCAGCGCCGAACGCGCAATGGCCGGGTCGCTAAATACCCGCAATGCTCCAACGATGTAGATGCGTTCGCGCTGGCTTTGTGTCCGTCTGAATTCCGCCGCCAGCCGGTCGAAAAGAGAGCGGTCGCCGTTCCAGGCCGCCACCATCAGAACCGTGCCGGTAAGATCCGGATCTACCGCCCGCCGATCCTCGAACCAAGCTCTTGCCAGCCGGACTGCCTCTGCGCGTAATTCTACGTCCTGGCCTTGAATCGCCAGCAGCGGCAGTAATGCTCCTCGCAGCAAACGATCGTCGCTCGATTCACCTGCCTTCGGAGTCCACCCAAGGGCACGGGCTCTCGCACCATACACGGCTTGAATCAGGCGCGCGAGATGCGGTTGAAATTCCTGGGGAGTCAACTCGGCGGCGAGTGCCAGTAACGCCACCGTTGCCTGCACCACGTGCCGGTCCGGATCGACGGCAAAGCGAACTGCGTTACCAAGGGCGCCGGCCGAGTCTATCAGCCCGCCGGAAAACAGAGCAGTCACGTCGTTCAACGCCGCGATCCGCTCCAGCGTGTTCAGCCGCGGCATGCCCTCCATCATCAACTTATTCAGCCAGGGGCCTTCGTACGCCGTCCGGTAATAACCGGCTCCATTCTGATTCGCCATCAGCCACGCGGGACAGGCCCGGGCACCCTCTAGAACAAAATCCTCAGACTGCTTCGTCAGCAGCACGCATTGCCGTTCTGCCGCATTCCCTTCGCGTCGCGCCAGGCAAACCGGCACTTTCCAGACCGCCCCCGCCTCACCCCCAGACCCCAGCGGAAGATAACGTTCCTGCCGCAGGTGCATCACCGGCGCCGATTTCGGGCTGCAAGTCACATCGATATGAAGCAGCGGCGTGCCCCCTTGATTCAAAAAGCTCGAGAACGCGCTACCGGTGTCCTGCCCGGAGGCGCTGTTCAACGCCGAAAGAAAGTAGTTGGTGTCCGCACTCTTCCAGGCGTGCCGCGCCAGGAACAACTGGATGCCCTTCCGGAAAACGCCCGCGCCCAGGTAATTTTCAAACATTCCGATCACCGCCGAGCCTTTCGCGTACGTGATCCCATC
>JANXXV010000782.1 GCA_025350445.1 Bryobacteraceae bacterium
TGCCGGGGATAGCAATTTTCTTGCCTTTCAATTCCTCGGGCGCCATGGGCCGCGTGCTGATCAACATGGGACCGTACCCGTCGCCGACACTGGAACCGCTGGCCATCAGCCGATACTTGTCGGCAACATAGGGGTAGGCGTGATAGGAGATCGCCGTCAATTCGTAAACGCCTTGCATCGCCTTGCGATTCAGAGTCTCAATATCTTCCAGTACGTGCCGGAAGGTCACGAATTTGGAGCGGATTTTCTTGGTCGCAAGACCATAGAACATGAAGGCATCGTCCGAGTCCGGACTGTGGGCGCAAACGATTTCCTGCACTGGTGTAGTTGTCATAAGGTACGGACTTAAAACACTATAGCAGACCGAACCCGAAACACCTTTTTCTAAAGGTTTTTAGGGAGATCTTGGCACCTCAGGCCCTACTCGATATTAAGGCTGATCAGTTCCGGATGAAGGGCTCGGAGAACCTCTTCGAGCTCAGTTAGCGCCGCGGGTGCGCGGTCCAGGTTCTTAGTTCTTCCCATGGTTTCCAGCCGGAACGCAGCTTCGAATGCACGGCGAGCTTCAAAGTTGGAGACAGCCCCCTTCAAGCTGTGGGCGCTGCGTTCCAGCGCCTCAGCGTCGGCCTTCTCCAATGCAACTCGAATATCCCGGAGAAGAGTAGGATACTCGGCCAGAAATAAGCCGGCAATCTCTCTTAGCAGTTCTTCGTCCCCCCCAACGCGTTCGAGCGCAATGGAGCGATCAAGGAGCATTGCGGATTGAAATCCGGGTTTCATCGTCGACTCGACAACCTCTGAATAGCTCTTCGACCAAATCTTGCTTCTTGATTAGAGCACTTTAGAACCCCTGGAACGGATGCGGCAGAGCCCCCGTAAGAGTACTAAGCAATTGTACTGCGTTCGCAACTACGTCATACGTCTTAAGGACCCGTAGTGGATTGATCATGTCAACCCGCGCGAACCCTGCCATACGCGAGGGGTCGAGGAGTGAAATGGTTATTTCAAGCCAAGTCCGATAATGATGTCCGTTCGGGGGCCGGGTGGCGAAATCGGAATTTGTAGTAAGATGGAACTTCGGTGGAGGTGCATCTTCCCCAGTCGATGGCTACTCGCTGTTCTGCCTAATATCGACAAGTTCGCCGCACGGAGGCTTCCGGCGGCTCTCTTCAACCTCGTCTTCCCAGACGACTGCCGTGTCTGCGGCTCGCCCCTCCGTGAAGTTTCTCGAATCCCCGTCTGTGCTGCGTGTCTTTCCGCTCCGGAGCCCCTGGTAGCCGAGTATTTCTGCGCCGGCTGCAACGCCCCTTTCCTGAATGCGTTTCCACTGGATGAGAACGGCCGGTGCGGGCTTTGCCGCCGGGGGCTCACTGGCTTCGACGCAGCTTTCTCCTACGGCGAATATGACGGGCCGCTGCGCAAGCTAATCCATCTTTTCAAGTACGGACGGCTGAAGCCGCTGGCGCGGCCGTTGGGCAAGCTGATGGCATCCGCTCTGCCTCGCGAATGGAGATACGACATGGTGGTCCCGATGCCGCTCCATTGGAGGCGCGGCTGGGAGCGAGGCTTCAATCAATCTGAATTGCTGGCGAGGGTGGTGGCTGCCCGGCTAGGAGCGCCGCTGGTGAAGGCCGTGGGCCGGAAGCGCCGGACGCCATCGCAGGCCGGGCTCACGAACGCGCAACGCCGCACCAACGTGGCGGGGGCTTTTGTCTGCAATAAGAAACTTTCTGTGAAGGATCGGCATATTTTGCTGGTGGACGATGTACTAACCACCGGTGCCACTGCCGGCGCGTGCGCCGCCGTGTTAAAGCGGGCGGGCGCAAAGAGAGTGACTGTCCTCACTTTGGCACGCGTGGACCGCCGTAAATCGGCTGTTGTGAGTTCGATTGTTGTGAGTTCAACTGTTGTGAGTTCAACCTCTGATTCGCTGTTAACTGGAGCCTAGTTGATGATCAGTCTGGATCGATTGCACAAACCTGTACTAGTTCTGAATGCGAGCTTCGAGCCGATTAATATATGCGCGGCGCGGCGAGCTCTGGTCCTGGTGCTGAAAGGCGTGGCATCGGCTGAAGAGCACGCAACCAGCAACGTTCATTCCTCGCGGCAGAGCATTAAGCTGCCGTCCGTGATCCGGCTATTGGAATACCGCCGGATCCCGCATCAGACGCGTGCCCTGTCGAGAAAGAATATCCTGATGCGCGACCGCTACACCTGCCAGTATTGCGGTAAGTCGACTCCATCGGGAGTGTTGACACTGGACCACGTTGTTCCACGATCCCGCGCCGGCGAGACCACCTGGGAGAATCTGGTGGCCTGCTGCCATTACTGCAACAACAAGAAAGGCAACCGCACGCCCGAAGAAGCGGGCATGAAGCTGGCCCGTGCGCCGCGGCCGTTCAGCCTGCATACCAGCCGGCATCTGATGCGGTTGCTGGCCAAGAGCGACGACCAGTGGCGCAAGTACTTGTTCTATTAGCCTCCGTTCGCGGGCGAATTGCGCTGGGTTGTGTGATGCTCGCGCTCCACTTGCATTTGGCCACTACAGGCCCGCCGCAAGTCAATCGCGACCCAATTTGCCGGGAACATGGAAACTCAACCTGGCGCGCTCCGGACCTGTCCTGCCCCGTGGAACTGAGGCTTTACTCATGGTGATTGATCACTATGAGCCGCTGTACCACACATCCGAGACTCGAACCGGCGCCGGAAAGACCACGGTGGTGATGGTGGAACAGCAGCTATCAACCGGCAGCTGCACGTAGAGCAACCGGAACCACGGAAGACGATAAAGTGGATGAAGGCGTGGTCCGATTCCGTGCTCGTGATGCACTGTGAGATGACGGAAAAAGGCGCCACGTACGTCTCGGCTATCAAGACTTCTCCGTCTACGGACGGGCGCGTTCTTACGATAGCGGAACAATATCACGAGCCGGGCATGGAACCTATTCGTGACTGGGTCTTTGAAAAACAGGAGAGCCTAAACTAACCCGCAACGAGCTCTTTGACCGGCTCCCGAAGCAGTTCGGCAAACAAGCCTGTATCCAGGTGGAAGATTCCAATCCAGCCGTAGCCGTTACACCAGCCAGTCCGCGCTAATGCACGGCGGGCTTTTCTTTCGCGGCTTCTTTCGGCTTTTCGGTTTTCACCGGGCTGATAATGACGTGCGCATTGCGGCCTTCCAGCCGCGGTGAGCCTTCCACAGTGCCGTGCCCCACCAGATCTTCCGCGAAACGCAACAAAAGTTTCTTGCCCAGATCGACGTGAGCGATCTCGCGGCCCCGGAACTGAACTACCGCTTTCACGCGATTCCCTTCCCCAAGAAAACGGATGGCGTGATTCTTCTTGAAGTCGTAATCATGATCGTCGGTGTTCGGACGGAACTTCAGTTCCTTCACCTGGATCACGTGCTGTTTCTTCTTCGCCTCGTGTTGCTTTTTCTTGTTTTCGTATTGCCACTGGCCGTAATCCATCGCCTTGGCAACTGGAGGCTCCGCCGTCGGAGCAATCAGGATCAGGTCAAGCCCCATGTCCTGCGCCTTACGGACTGCGGCCGTCGTCGCCATTATTTCTACGGATCCGTCGGGAAATACCGCGCGAACTTCGCGCACGCGAATCGCCTCGTTTACATTTTCTCTGATGCGTGGACGGCGGGGAGGAAAGTTTCTGGGTGGAATCATCGAGTTAAACGGAAGAACAATCTAGCCATGATACAAATGTATCAGATTTTCCGGTCGTCCAAAGAGGTCCCCCCTTACGTATAAAGAGATAGCTATAATGATGTGGTCGTCTTAAAGGCAGGAGACCCAGCGATGCGCAAGCTTTCAACCATACTCTTCCTAGCTTCCCTCATTACCATTCCGGCCTTCCCGCAACAGAAGCGGCGGGTCGCCGTGCTCAACTTCGATTACTCCACCGTTCAAAGTTATGTGAACGCGCTGTTCGGTGGAAACAACGATGTCGGAAAGGGAATCGCCGACTTGCTTGTGGAGAAGATGGTCAAAGGCAACGTCTATTCCGTGGTAGAGCGCAAGGCCCTCGACAAGATTATGGCGGAGCAGAATCTTTCCAACAGCGACCGTACCGATCCGAACACCGCCGCGAAACTGGGACGTATCTTAGGCGTTGACGCAATCGTCGTCGGCAGCATCACGCAGTTCGGGCGCGATGACAAGCAATCCAACATCGGCGGCGGCGCGATTGGCGGCATCACCAGTAAGTATGGCATCGGCGGTGTGGGCAAGAAGAGTTCCAAGGCGGTGGTAGTGCTAAGCGCACGGCTGATCAGCACCGATACGGCGGAGATCCTGGCGGTGGCCTCGGGCAAAGGGGAATCGGCGCGCTCAGGCACAGCGCTTCTCGGCGCCGGCGGCTCCTCAGCCGGCGCGGCCGGCGGCGCCTACGACATGAAGAGTTCCAATTTTGCCGACACCATTCTAGGAGAGGCTGTAACCGCCGCGGTGGACGGGCTTTCGAAAGACCTGGACGGCAACGCTCAACGGCTTCCCATACGCAAAGTGGTTCTCGATGGTTTAGTAGCCGACGTCAGCGGCGATACGATCGTCATCAACATTGGAAGCAAGGTGGGCGTGAAGGTAGGCGACGTGCTGCAAGTGAAGCGCATCGGCCGCGAGATCCGCGATCCGGCAACGGGCAAGGTAATCCGGCGCGATGAGAAGTCCATGGGCCAGTTGACCGTGACGGAAGTGGACGAACTTTCCGCGGTTGGAAAATTCTCGGGATCGGACAAACCGAAAGTAGGCGATGCTGCCAAGGGCGGGCAGTAGGCAATGACATTCCAGATTGGAGATCGCATCGGAGACTACGAAATCCTCAGCGTCCTCGGCGCCGGCGGGATGGGCAAGGTGTACAAGGTCCGCAATGTGATTTCCGAGCGCGTGGAAGCAATGAAAGTGCTTCTGCCGAATCTGGAGAGCGATCCCGATCTGGCGGATCGTTTCACTCGCGAGATCAAAGTACAGGCGAGCCTGACGCATCCGAATATCGCCGGCCTCCATACCGCCCAGCGAATCGACAATCAACTCGTCATGATGATGGAGTTTGTCGAAGGCGTAACCATCGAACAGGAAATGCACGACGGCGCCATTTCCATCGATAAGGGCGTCGAGTACATCTCGCAGGTGCTCTCCGCGCTGGCCTATGCGCACGCAAGAGGCATCGTTCACCGGGACATCAAGCCGGCGAACATGATGTTGACGCCGGGCGGCATCGTGAAGTTGATGGATTTCGGCATCGCAAAAATTACCGCCGACCCCAAGCTCACGCAGACCGGCCACACCGTGGGATCGCTGTACTATATGTCGCCCGAGCAGATCAACGGCGCCACCCTGGATGCGCGCTCCGATCTTTATTCGCTAGGCATTTCGCTCTATGAGATCGTCACGGGGACCCGGCCGTTCAAGGGCGACAGCGATTTCTCCATCATGGCCGCGCATTTGAATTCCACTCCTGTGCCGCCATTGCAGATCGACCCGCGGCTGCCATCAATGCTGAACGAAATCATTATGATGTCGATTGCCCGGGACCCGGCGCAACGCTTCCAGTCGGCCGACGCATTTCGGAATGCGCTGCAATCGCTGCATCTGGTCCCGGGGGCGGGCGTTCCCGCACAGCAGGCGCCTTTCGCACAGCAGGCGCCTTTGAAGATGCCTACGGTTTCAACGGCAGTTCCAACATCGGCATTGCCACCACCAGGTGTCCGGATGCCGCCCGAAAAATCCGGCGGCCTTCGCGGATTGTATATGGCCCTTGGAGCTCTGGCGGCAATTGGCGCGATGGTGCTGGTAGCCGTTCAGGGTCCGAAATTCTTTCAGCCTGGCGGAGCCTCCAGCCTCCCTATGCTGTCGACATCGACGCCTCCGCGCAGCAATACCGCATCGGCTCCCCCCGCTGCGGTTCCGCAAAGTGCGGAGGTGAAACTGCCAGTCGAGACCACCGCATCCGCTCCGGCGTCGAGCGCGGCGGCGGGGGATGCAATTCCCCGCAAACCGGAATTAGCCGCTCTTGAAATCCGCAAGCCGCAATTGAAGCCCCAGATAGCGGCCCAGGTTCGTGAGATCCCCACGTCTCCCGCAGTCTCTCAGCGTCAGCCGCCGCCCGCCGTCACCGCGGCACCGCCGGTTTCCGCGTCAACGGCTGAACCCATCCGCGCCGACGACGGAAGGGCAGCCGCGATCCGCGAGCATCGTGAACTGTTAATGCTACTGGATACACGAGCCAATTCGATCAAAGGAAGCCTGCACACCCTTCAGCAACAACAATCGGCATCCGGGTTAAATCTGCGTGGCGATATTGTCACCGCGCAACAGCGGATGGAGATCTACCTCAACGAAGCCGAAACCGCAGGCAAGTCAGGAGATCCGGTTGCGATGAAAAAGAATCTGGCCTCGGCCGAAAGGGAAATCGAGAAACTCGAAAAATTCCTGGGCCGTTAGAACGGGTCTTTCTGGCGCGTGTTCGATACGCCGGTCAGAATCCCCAACCCGATCAAAACAAGCACCGCCACCGCAATCCAATGACTTGGCATGTGCATCAGGTAGGCACCGTAGCCAACGCCCACAATCAGGACCACGAACCCAAACAGATATAAGCCAAAGGACATCGCATCACCTCGCTGGTGTATCAGGCACCGCGAAGGCCAAAGCCCCAGACCGCTACAAGACGGTAAATATTTCCAACACCGCGCCACTTGACGAAACAGCAGGTGCTTTCGTTTGATAGATTAAGAATTCGTCATGGTAATTCTTACTTGACTTTATATGGAACGGGATACACACTGTGACCAATGTGTGCCGGTACGGATATCCGGGCAACACTGGAACGGCCGGAGGTTTTTACTGTGTCTCAATACTCGTTCGTCGAACCCGGAACTGCATTTCCCCTCCCGGAAAGTTTTAACTTCGAAGAATACATCGAAGCCGAGCGTGAACTCTGGGCACTATTTCCGGAAACGGATGGCAAGCGGGTAAACTTCGTCCAAATCGGCTTGACGGCGCAAATCTATGCGCAAACGCCGGATGATCGTTCCGAGTTGAAGCCCGACGAAACCTACATTCTGATGCCGTGCGAGGACAGCACAATGCGGCCTATCCGTATGCGCGCCCATCGCCGGCTAACGCTGAGCGAATATCGAATGGGGCACATGACCGCGGTGAAACTGATCGGCAAGATCAGCGAAGCCGCTGAGGTGATGCGCGAGGTGGGGTGCCGGATCCTTGGCGAGGAAGTTCTGGAAGAGGCGCAAGCCCGAATTTCCGGCGGCCGCAAGTAATCCGGCTTACTCGAACTTGATCTTCGACAGATCTGCAATCGGCTTGGGAAAGTGCATTTTCATCTCTTCCATGGCCTCGACGATCACCGCCGAGACGGCCAGATTCCGAAACCATTTCTTGTTTGCCGGAATGACATACCAGGGCGCATCAGTTGTCGTGCATCGGTTGATAGCGTCCTCAAAGGCGCTCATGTAGTCGTCCCAAAACTTGCGCTCCTCCACATCGCCTTGGGAAAATTTCCAGTTCTTCTCAGGATCGTTGATCCTGTCTTCAAATCGCTTTTTCTGTTCGTCCTTGCTAATGTACAGAAAAAACTTCAGAATCTTCACGCCATTCGCGCTTAACATTCGTTCGAAATCGTTGATTTCACGGTAGCGCTGCATCCAAACCGCTTTTGGCACCAACTTGTGTACCCGAGTCACCAGAACGTCTTCATAGTGCGACCGGTTGAAAATCACCATTTCGCCGGTTTCAGGTACTTCTTTGTGTACGCGCCATAGATAGTCGTGCTGTTTCTCCAGGTCATTCGGAACTTTGAAGGGAACCACGCGGCATCCCTGCGGATTCAGCCCGGTCATCACGTTCCGGATGGTGCCATCCTTTCCGCCGGCGTCAATCCCCTGCAGTACAATCAGCATTCCGCGGCGGTTTTCGGCGTAAAGCAAATGCTGGAGTACCGCAAGCCGGTCCAGGTTCTTTTGCAACTGCACCGCGGCCGTCTGTTTACCCTTGATGCCGCCATCGGAATCGGGATCGATCTTCGCGAGTTTCAGCTTCGATCCGGGTTTGACGATCAGTTGTTCGGTGAGTTTCGACATGAGTTTGCAACAACAGCCTACCACTTTGAGCCTACCAACTTGCGAAGCCCCTGCCCGGTTGCTACAATGATGGTTTAGAAGCTCGGGGAGATTTCTGTCTTATGGCAAAAGTATGCGACAAATGCGGCCGCGGCCCGCAATTCGGCAACAAGGTAAGTCACGCACATAACATCACCAAGCGCCGCTGGAACATCAATTTGAAAGAAGTTCGCGCCATCGTTTCCGGAGGCACCAAGCGGATTCGAGTTTGCACCTCCTGCATCAAGAGCGGAAAAGTTCTGAAAGCCGCTTAGTTCGCCGCCAGTGATTCCTTCTTAACGCTGGCAAGTCTTAACGCTTCCAGCATCCGAATGACCGGCCAGGCCGGATCCACCTCAAATCTCTTTTGGGCGAACCGCGCCGAAGACGGATACTCGTGGTGATTGTTGTGCAACCCTTCCCCGCCAGTTAGCCAAGCAACCCATTTAAGGTTCGTCGCCTGGTTTTCGTAGTTCCGATAGCCCACCATGTGGCAAACACTGTTGACTGTCGAATTGAGCAGAATGTAAGCCACCGCGTGGAACGCCCACGCCGCCGCCCCCCACCCAACTCCGAACAGCAGCACGAACACCGCCAGCCCGCCCAGTGCGCCGAAGTTCAACTTCGGGATCTTGTCCAGAATCACCACCCGATAGTCCGGCGTATACTTTTGGATGGTCCCGGGATTCTTCGTTTCCCGCCGGTAATAGAGCACATTTCCAAAGAGCACCTTCCACATCCCGAACAAATACGGGCTGTGCGGATCGCCATGCTTATCGGAAAAGTGATGATGCTTCCGATGCACCGCCACCCACTCGCGCGGCGAGATTCCGGTGAAGAGCATGATCTCCAGATGCATCAGAAATGCCAGCCAGGGATGAAACTCGACGCCGCGGTGCGTAAGTGAGCGGTGCAGGTACATGGTCGTGAAGAACACCGACGTCTGCAGAATCGCGGTTGTGATTGTAAGAACGAATAGAAGGTGCAACATGTGTGATGATACAATAGAAAACTTTCGGGGAGATAACATAACACGATGCGTTTTGTAACATTCCGCCGCGGCGGAGCAGTGCCGGAACCGGGCGTACTCAAGGGCGCCAAGGTGATTGGATTGAAGTCCCTGGGCTACGACACGCTGATTCAGGTGATCGAAAAATGGGACGATGCCCGTCCCCAAATTGAAGGCCTGCTGAAGAGTGCGATGGCCGATGCCTTTGAAGACCTAAGCGCGGTGCACCTGACAGCACCGATTCTACGGCCGAACAAGCTGTTGTGCGTGGGTCTGAACTATCGCGACCATGCCATTGAATCTAAAATGGAGATTCCCAAAGTACCCACCGTCTTCAGTAAATTCGCCTCGTCGATCATCGGCCCCGGCGAGAACATCATTCTGCCGAAGAAGTCCGGGAAGCCGGATTACGAAGCCGAGTTTGCGGTGGTAATTGGGAAAGGCGGGCGGCATATAACCGAAGACAAGTGGAAGGACCACGTCTTCGGTTATACAATCCTGAACGATGTTAGCGCCCGGGATTACCAACTGGCAACTACACAGTGGCTGATGGGCAAGACCTTCGATACGTTTGCGCCAATGGGTCCGGCAGTGGTCACTGGCGACGAAATCTCAGATCCGCACAATCTGGACATCAAGATGACCATTGGCGGCGTGGTGCTGCAGAACTCGAATACCAAGCATTTGATCTTCAACATTCCCACGTTGATCGCCTACATTTCCAGTGTTTGCACGCTGGAGCCCGGTGACATCATTTCTACCGGAACGCCGGCGGGCGTGGGACTCGGCTACAATCCACCGCGCTGGCTGAGGCCGGGCGATGTGTGCGTGGTGAGCGTGCAGGAACTCGGCGAACTGCGCAACCCCTGCGTGCTGGAAGCTTAGTTTTTTCGTTACGGAGCCACCCGCCCGCTCAAATCTGGCGCGTGGCTCCAAGCCGTGCCGCACCGGGGGACCCGAATAAATCAAAGCTTACGGCGAAGCTTTGACATCTGCTTGGAGGACAACTATCATACAGAATGTCTCCGAGTACCCAAAACGCCATAATTGCAAAGAGCCAATTACCCAAAATGCGATTCGACAGCAGGGCGTGACGTCAATGAGAAAGCCCGATCATTTGGTAGCTGTCAAT
This sequence comes from Bryobacteraceae bacterium, assembly GCA_025350445.1. Next base: position 10,267 of record JANXXV010000782.1, read on the forward strand.
GGCAGATCGGTAATGCCGCCATCGGGTGCCTCGAACGATTCAGGTGAGGTAGTGATGAAGAAGTTAGGGCGGAAACCAGGCAAGCACAGCAATGAGAACTATACTCAAACTTCAATCTACTTACCAATCGAATTGCGGAATCGTGTTCGGGCAAGGCTTTACGAACGAGGTATGGAGATGAGCGGTCTCATAGAAGAGATGCTTCGTGAGTGGCTTGCGAAACAAACGGAAATGTAGGGACCGCATTGTGCCGGGTTCACACAGAGTTCCGGCCCGTTGCCGGGATTAAGGCTTGCAAAGGTGTGCGCTACTTACAGTGGGGAAACCGCAATCTAGACCGATAAGGCCAACATGGGATTGCAGTTGGTCTTCCATTTCGAGGATCTAATGACAATGCCGCGAATGCAGGGAATTGCCGCAGCGAGAAAGAAAGGGTCCTCGACTCACGTTGCCGCTGATTTGTTCTGCGGTGCTGGCGGCCTTTCGTTCGGCTTCCAACAGGCAGGATTCGACATCGCATTCGCCAACGACATAAACGAAGAATATGCGAATACATATCGTTTGAACCACGACGGGACGACGTTCTTTCGGGAGTCCATTGAAGATCTGACGACCACCACTGTGTACAAGACGACTGGCTTGCGCCGGGCGGACATTGACATCCTCATTGGCGGTCCTCCGTGTCAAGGGTTCTCCATCAACGCTCCAAAGCGTTCCCTGGAAGACGACAGGAATAACCTGTTCCGGCAGTACGGGAGGCTCGTTCTCGAAGGCTTGCGTCCGAAAGTGATTGTGATGGAAAACGTTCCAGGAATGATTTCGTTGGACGGTGGACGCTTCATAAACGACATTTACACTTTGTTTCAACAGACCGGGTACAGGATGCGCCACATGATCTTATGTGCGGCCCACTATGGCGTACCGCAAGAGCGTTGGCGTCTTTTCTTCATCGGCACGATTCTGAAAGACATGGACATCACGTTCCCCGAGCCGACTCACTACGCACCAGTGAGAGCGAACTTCACTGGTGGCCGTGATCTGACGTGGCTACCCGCTATCAAGAATGGCGTGGAACGTCCCAACCTCTTTGGGCGGGTGCTCCAGCCTTTCACGACGGTGCGGGAGGCCATAGGTGATCTTCCGGCGCTTCGCGTGAAGGAAGGCTCTGATGAGATGGAGTATGGTTGCCGTTCCGCGACGGCCTATCAAAAGCTCATGCGGCTTGGTTCAAAGGGACTGTATAACCATGTCGCAGGTGCTCTCTCGAAGCAGAACTTGGAGCGGCTGAAGCATATTGGTCCCGGCGGGAGTTGGCGTGACATCCCGCATGATCTTTTGCCCGAGGGCATGAAAAGAGCGAGGCGAAGCGATCACACCAGACGGTACGGACGCATTGATCCCGATGGCCTCAGCGGGACCGTTCTTACAAAGTGCGACCCACATTGGGGGAGCTTCTTTCACTACGAACAGGATCGGGCGCTGACGGTTCGAGAGGCTGCACGAATCCAATCGTTTCCTGATACCTACCGCTTTTACGGAAGCCGTGTGTCACAGTATGAGCAAGTAGGCAACGCTGTCCCGCCTCTCCTGGCGAAGACGCTTGCCGAGCACATTCAAAACACGCTCTTGCTGAAATGAGCGCG
>JANXXV010000451.1 GCA_025350445.1 Bryobacteraceae bacterium
CTCGTAGCTGCCCAGAAGCTTACGCACGCCGGCGGGCGCGTCGTGAAGCGCGGCCATCTCACCTGCCATCATGTGCCTATAAAAATCCGGCGGTCGACGCACGGTCTGGCAGGCATTGTTGATGATAAAGTCCAGCCGCGGACGAGTGGTTAGCAGCTCCCGGCAAAACGCCTCTACACTCGGTGTGTGGCGCAGATCGAGTCCGAAGATTTGGAGCCGATGTTCCCATTGGCTGAAATCCGGCTCCTGCGAGTATCGTTTCGCCGAGTCTCGCGGGAAACGAGTGGTGACGATCAGACCGGCCCCGGCGCGCAATAGCTTAAGGCCGGCTTGATAGCCGATTTTCACGCGTCCACCCGTCAAAAGCGCCACCCGGCCCCGCAGATCGGCCAGTTCCGTGCGTTTCGTAAAGTTGAACTCCGCGCAGGGCGGGCACATCTGATCGTAAAAATGGTGGACCGTCGAGTATTTCTGCTTGCAAACGTAACAATGCTGCGGTTCGACCGATTCCCGGGGTTCCGGCTCGTCCGAGTGGAGGTCGCGCGGCTGAAATCCTTCGGGTGGAAACACGTTCGGCGTATTGAACACAGGCTTCCGGCGCAACGTTCGAATTCCGGTCTCGTGCAGTACGGCGCCGACGCGCTCCGTTTGCGCGGCGCTGCGCTCGCGAGCAGCGGCTTTTTGCTTAAGGCGGCGTGCGATGGGGTCAGGATTGTAGAGTTGAGCCACAGCCTGGTGCAACCTCTGCCGGTCTTGCGCGGGTAGCCCGTCTAAAAGCCCTCGGTCAGCGTCGATCATTTCGAGCAGTTCGGCGGCGGAACGCAAGCGTTCCAGCAGCTTGATATCGGCATTGCCGTTTGGCATATAAGCGCAATCTGGGTTCATGGATGGCACGAAGAGGTTCGGTAAGATCGCGAGAAGCCATATGCGGCTTCACGGCGGTCCGCGCGGACGCCGGTTGCGCTTCCTGTTCTTATTTTAACGCAATGACCGGTCTGGGATCTGACATCGCGGGCCAAGGTCTGGGCCGGGCCAGAGACCGGATCGACGGCGCAGGGAACCGCGATCCGCCGCCCGGGCGCTGGGCGCGTACCCGCGCCGCCGCCGGACTATTCTTCTGCGGGCACGCCGTTGATGTGGATCTATTGGCTCCGGCAGTGGTTTGAAAGCGGTAAGATACGGGTATGCGCAACGAATTCACGGCAATTGTAGAGCAAGACGGCCCATGGCATATCGCGTATTGCGCTGAAGTTCCCGGCGCAAATGGGCAGGGCGCAACCCGCGAAGAATGCCTCGCAAGCCTTCGGGAAGCAATCGCCCTCATCCTGGAGCATCGCCGGGACGAGTCCCTGCGCGCCTTACCCCCCGAAGCGAAACAAGAGCTCGTTGTCGTGGGATGAAACTCGAGTCGTTGCTACGGCACCTTCGCCGCTGCGGCTGCGTCGTTCGCCGGGAAGGCAAAGAGCATTCCCTATGGGAGAACCCGCAAACGGGTCACGCGGAAGCCGTTCCCAGGCATGTCGAAATCGCCAATCTTTTGGCAAGGCGGATTTGCCGCAGACTTTCAATTCCCGAACCGCCGGGTTAGGCGGGTCCACCAGCAGATCGCGGTTCGCTGCGCCGTTGATCGTGAGTGATGTTAGCGAATAATGGTATTCATGCCTTTTCGAATGCAGGTTTCGGACGTAACGTACGCGGCATCCGGCTTATCGGTCACAGGAAAATTGGTCGATGGCGCTTACATTGGCCCGGAGTCCGTGCTCCTTTTTGATCAAGCAGGGCGATGGATACCGTCGACCGTCACTCACCATGAAATCCTGCTGCCGAAGAACTGGCCCGTTCGTCCCAATGATGGATCTACGCTCATTCTGCACATTCTCAGGCCGAGCCCTGGTTTCGAACTCGACCGTTCGAAACCGGTTCTTGGCCAGGGGAATATAGCCAGGAACGAAAACCGCGTAGATATCTCAAGTTCGTTAGGAGAGGCGGGGTTTTGGGCTATTCAAATGTGGTTGTACACCGAGTCTGATGAGCTACCCGAACCGCCACTCGCGTGGGGCTTTACGAAAGATGCGGCAAACGCAGAGTACGACCGCCGATTCAAGGCCCTATGGGAAACGCACGCTTGGCCATTCGTCCAACTCCCGCTGAACGACTCTTGCGACGTCGAAGTTGAGTACGCCGCAGGAGCGGAATACCAAACGCGGGTGTGGATCGGAGAGGGCGGCCGCCGAGTGCTCCTGGGATATGATAGCGGCCATTTTTCATTCCCTTCGCTCCGGATTCATGAGGTCTTGGCCCTTGCAGATCGGATGAATGGCCATCCCTCTGCTCCCTTGTTGCTCCTGCCAGGCGCCTACTTAATGAACGGTGAGGCATTTCCTAGTGAGACCGTTACGCGCTGGGTTGAACAAACACCGGGACTAAAGACGGAATTCACCCGGGTCATCGTTGACACGCTCTCGAAGAACGTTGTCGGGCGGCTCCAGTGGGATCTTGACGAGTCTTTGGGATGGATCAACAACTGGAAGTATAGCCAGCGTAATCCTGAGAGCCCCATGACAATATTGAGCCGAGAAGATTTTCAGTTCATCCGGAAGGTACTCGGTTGAGCTTAGTTTGAGCCTTAACTCGCGCAAAGTCGCGATGTCGTTGTCCAACCGGTACCCGGCTCTGTGACGTACCAGCGGATCGGCCCGAGAGGGCCCGCCAAAACCAGCGGTATCGCAACCACCCGGCACCTCTCACATCTCCTGGGGTTCTTGCGTTTAGCATTTAGTGAATACGTACGGCGTGCTTTGTGTGGCGAGAGGGCATCGTCAATGTGGCTGCGTCCGCAAAGCAGCCGCCTGCCGACTGCCGACTGGCCACGTGCTTGGTCCGGCGGTGCGGTATCGTCAACGTGGTAGTTGCCTGGTTAAGGTGACGGCGCGTACCAGGCGTATCATACAAAAGCGGGAGCCATCCCTCGGTTGACAACGGTTTCCGGGTCCGCTATAGTTCTGAAGTACTGATGTATCAGTGGTTTGTGAGTCACAGATCGTAATGATTTCCCCGTCGGCAACTCTTTCCGCTTTGCTTGCGAACCGTTGAAGTTGCAATTGGACTCGGAGAATTTGGCCATGGCCGGCAATGAAGACGATCGACCGTTAGAATCACAGGGGCCGATTGCGGAAAAGGACTACGCCCAACTGCTGGATGAGTTTAGTCATCTAGCTCCGCCGGCTGACGGCGAATTACTGCGCGGGCACGTTCTCAAGATCACCGATAAGGAAGTTATCGTCGACTTCGGCTACAAGTCCGAAGGTCTGGTTCCGCTGGAACAGGTGCAACTGCCGGACGGGACAATTCCGTACAGTGTCGGCGATAGCATTGACGTGATGGTGGATCGCAACGGCCCTAAACAGCCGGGTTACGTCCTCCTCTCCCACCGCCGGGCAAACGAGACCCGAGCCTGGGACAACCTGGAACGGGCCCACCGCGAGAATCTGACCATCTCGGGCCGTGTGGTGGGGAAAGCCAAAGGCGGCCTCACGGTCGACGTTGGCGTTGAGGCCTTCATGCCGGGATCGCAGGTGCATCACCGTCCGCTGCACAACCTGGATATGTTCGTCGGCCAGGATGTCCCGGTGAAGGTAGTGAAGGTGAACCGCCGCCGCGGAAACGTGGTGGTCAGCAGGCGGCTGGCAGTTGCCGACGAAGAAACAGCGCGGAAGGCGGTGGCGCTGGAATCGCTGGCCGAAGGCGCCATTGTCACCGGCGTTGTGAAGAATCTGACCGATTATGGCGCCTTCGTGGATCTGGGCGGAATTGACGGGCTGCTGCATGTGAGCGACATGTCGCACGGCCGGATCAGTCACCCGTCGGAAGCGGTTCACGCGGGCGACGAGATCACGGTCAAAATTCTGAAATTCGACCGCGAGAAGGAACGTATTTCACTGGGCCTGAAGCAGGTGACGCCGGACCCTTGGGATAACGTGCAGGAACATTACGCGATAGGAAGCCGCGTGGTGGGCCGGGTGGTCAGCGTGACCGACTACGGTGCGTTCGTGGAATTGCAGCCGGGCGTCGAAGGCTTGATCCATATCTCGGAAATGACCTGGAGCCGCCGCATGAAGCATCCTTCGAGGGTGGTGAAGGCGGGCGACGAAGTGGAAGCGGTGGTGCTGGAAGTGAAGCCGCAGGACCGGCGGGTATCGCTGGGAATTAAGCAACTGGAACCGGATCCGTGGACCACGGTGGCCGAACGTTATAGCGTGGCTTCGGTGGTGGAAGGGCGCGTGCGCAAACTGACCGAATTCGGCGCGTTCATTGAAATTGAAGATGGAATCGACGGGCTGGTTCATATCTCCGATCTTTCGTGGACCAAGCGCGTGACCCATCCGTCCGAGATTCTGAAGAAGGGGCAATTGGTACAGGCCGCGGTGCTGAATATCGACGCCGCCAACCGCCGCCTGTCGTTGGGTGTGAAGCAATTGCAGCCGGATGCGTGGGAGATGTACTTCCGTTCGCACCAGGTGGGCGATCTGATTCGCGGCCGGACGTGCCGCGCTTCCAACTTCGGGATCTTCGTGGAACTAGCTAC
>JANXXV010000519.1 GCA_025350445.1 Bryobacteraceae bacterium
AGAATTCTGCCATCCTTCCACTTCCATGTCGCGCACCCCCGAACAGCCCCTTCCGCAAAATCGGTCACCGATCTGTAAAAGAAATCGTAAGACAAACACAACAAATCAATTAACATCAAAGCAATCTCGCTCACAGCGCCCGGAAATCAGTTCCGCCCCGGCACGATATAAGTGTGAATCTGGATCCGGCGGTTGTGGCCAACCCAAATCGAACCACTTTATAGTCTGCAAGCAGTTGTCACGGAATACGTCATCACCCGAATGGTGAACTGCGAAGCAGTTGAAATGCTGAGCTATTTGATCGACTTGGCACGATGCGCAGGATTTGAACTGCCGGATTTAGGTGGAAGAAAGGGGAACGCACGTCTCCCGATTCCCGACGGTTCAAAATGACGTCCGCCGCCTGGACAGCCGCGAATCGCGGGAACGCGATGGCCTCCACCGGCCCCCAATCTCCAGAGGGCAAGTGGAAGGTCTCGCAAAACGCCCGCAAGTACGGCTTCCCGTCTCAACAAGTCACGCTAACCGTACACCAACGAACCGAAATCGACGCCTGCGTCGAAGCCTTAGCCGCGGCGGGCTCCCCCCCAAGTGGACCAGCAGCGGCACGCCCCAGTCTTCATCCAGCCAGCCGCCGCCTGGAGGTACTTGCAGCATTCGGCAAACTGGAAGAAGCCTGCTACAAAACGACCCCGAACGCCTCTTCCATCAGGCAATGAACGTCCTCATAAAGCTCCCCGCAATTTGCACAATCAATCCCAATCCACCCGACGGCTGCGGATCCCATTCACCGCATTTATCCAGCCAAATGTTTCCCCCGACAAACCCAGGGAACATCCGGAAACCATTCTGCGTATGAACCGTAGAACACAAGAGAATGCAATCCAAAAAACAAACCGCCCGGCTCCACCGTCGTCAAATCCGTACAGAACATTCCCAAAACCGGACACTCCTCAATTAATGCGCCCCCGCTGCCACCCACGCAACCCGCAATAAACAAACAGGATGCCCCAAATCCCAGTCGCGGCCCCGCACATGCCCTTTCAGAGGCCGAGCTAACTATGGACGTCCCCCGCAAAGGCGCAAGCCGCAACCGCATGATCCGCCGCATCATCTACGCGGCCATCGCACTCTGCACCATCCCCTTGATCGTTTTCGGCCTCAGCCGCCTGAAACCGGCCGCTCCGTCCGTCGAGATGGCCACTCTCTGGCCGGACACCGTCAAGCGCGGCCCCATGCTGCGCCAAGTCCGGGGCTTAGGCGTTCTGAAACCGGAAGAAGTCCTCTTCATCCCAGCCGCCACTGACGGCCGCGTGGAAAAAATCTTTATCCGCCCGGGCGCCACAGTCACCGCCGACAGCGTAATCATGCAGCTTTCGAACCCCGATCTCCAACTAGCCGCCCTGGATTTCGAATGGCAGGTCAAAGCGGCCGAAGCCGGCTACACCGACCTCCGCGTAAAACTGGCCACACAGCGCCTTGACCTCAGGTCCACCGCAGGTAAAGTCCGGTCGGACTACACCCAAGCCAAGATGCAGGCCGAAGTGGAAGAAAAGCTCCGCGAAAGCGGACTGAACTCGGAAATCACCGTCAGAAAGGCGAAGGAGACCGCCGCCGACCTGCAAGCCCGCACCGCCATTGAAGACGAACGTGTAGCCATCAGCGGCGAATCCATGGAAGCGCAGCTAGCCGTCTCCAAGGTGCAAATCGAAAAGCTCCGCGCCGCCTACGAACTCAAGAAAAAGCAAGTGGACGAACTGAATATCCGCGCCGGCGCACCCGGTGTCCTCCAGGAACTACCGGTTGAAGTGGGCCAGCGCCTGACCCCCGGGACGCTGCTGGCGAAAGTAGCCCAGCCCTGGAAGCTGAAGGCCGTCCTGCAGATCGCCGAGACGCAAGCCAAAGATATCACCCTGGGCCAGAAAACCGAAATCGATACCCGTAACGGCATCATCCAAGGCAAAGTAATCCGCATCGACCCGGCAGTAATCAACGGCACCCGCACCGTGGACGTGAAGCTGGAAGGCGCGCTCCCGGCCGGCGCGGTACCCGATCTCAGCGTAGACGGCACCATTGAACTGGAACGCCTCAACGACGTGCTCTTTATGGGCCGTCCGGTCTTCGGTCAACCGAACAGCCTGGTAACGCTCTTCAAAGTGGATGCGGACGGCAAGGAAGCAAACCGCATCCAGGTAAAACTGGGCCGCACCTCCGTCAACACCATTGAAATTCTGGAAGGTCTAAAGGTCGGCGACAAAGTAATTCTCTCCGACATGTCCGCGCAGGATCAGCACAATCGAATTCGCTTGAACTAGGAGAAACATGAACGCATCCGCTCCCACGCTGCTTCGCCTCGACGGCGTAACAAAAGTTTTCATGACCGATGAAGTGGAAACGCACGCCCTGGCCGGTATCCACATGGACATCAAGAATGGAGAGTACGTGTCCATTTCAGGCCCCTCCGGCTGCGGCAAGTCCACGCTGCTGGCCATCCTGGGCCTGATGGATTCGCCAACCGACGGCACCTTCACGCTGAACGGCAACCCGGTCCAGAGCCTGAAGCTCTCAGAGCGCGCCCGCATCCGCAACCGCGAGATCGGTTTCATATTTCAGGCCTTCAATCTGATCGGCGATTTGACCGTCTACGAAAACGTAGAGCTGCCGCTAACCTACCGCGGCATGGGCTCAGCCGACCGCAAGAAGCGCGTGCATGAAGCTCTGGAACGCGTAGGCATGTCTCACCGCGTCAAGCACTATCCATCGCAACTCTCCGGCGGTCAACAGCAGCGTGTAGCGGTAGCCCGCGCGCTTGCAGGCGAACCGGCAATCCTGCTGGCGGATGAGCCCACCGGCAACCTGGACTCAGCAAACGGCGAGGCCGTGATGGACTTGCTCCGCGAACTTCACCGCGGCGGCGCCACCATCTGCATCGTCACCCACGACCCACGCTACGCCCGCTACGCCGACCGTTCCATTCGTCTCTTCGACGGCCGTATAGTGGAAGAAAGCACTGAGCCGGACCCGCTAAAGAATTAACGCCAGCCCGAATGATCATACTCCGCAACGTTGAAAAGTACTTTGAACAAGGCCCTACGAAGTCCTTCGTACTCCGCCGCATCAACGTCGAAATCAAGGAAGGCGAGTTCGTCTCCATCATGGGCCCCTCCGGCGCCGGCAAGTCCACGCTGCTCCACGTCCTGGGCATGCACGACAGCCTCTGGACCGGCGAGTTCTACTTCTCCGACCATCCGATTCACAAGCTCAACAAGAAGGAGCGCATGGAGGTCCAAAAGAAGAACATAGGCTTCGTGTTCCAGAGCTACCACCTGTTAGACGGCTACACCGTGTGCGAGAACATCGCCCTGCCGCTCTCCTACCGCAACGTCCGCAAGTCCGAAAGCGACAGCATCGTCTGCGACATGCTGGACCGTTTCCAGATCGTCGGCAAGAAAGACCTGTTCCCCAATCAGCTCTCCGGCGGCCAGCAGCAACTGGTCGGCATCGCCCGCGCCCTGATTACAAACCTCAAGATTATTCTGGCCGACGAGCCAACAGGGAATCTCCACAGCAGCCAAGCCAAGGAGATCATGGAGACCTTCAAGCGCCTAAACGATGCCGGCACCACCATCGTCCAGGTCACCCACTCTGAATCGAACGCCGCCTACGGCAACCGGGTCATCAACATTGTCGACGGCTGGATCTCGTAACCCCGGCCTGTGCGAGTCCTGCCAACACGTTCGGCGGATCGTATCGGACCGCGGCGGCGCCTTCTTCCTTTGCCAGCTTTCCAAAACCGATCCGCGCTTCCGCAAGTACCCGCACATCCCCGTACTCGCATGCCCCGGCCACACCCCTGTGCGGAATTGTACACACCCGTCCCAATAACGGACACGCCGCTGGCGGAGCCACCACGGCAACCCACAGATTTTCCAATTGCTCTGTAATGGCCACCGGAGTGCCACCGTCATCAGATCCAAATGGGCAATCTGGTTCGCGACATTCGATGCGCCCTGCGCACTCTGCGGTGGAACCGTGGCTTCAGCTTCGCAGGCATCACCGCTTTGGCGTTGGGTATCGGAGCGGGAAACGCCGTCTTCAGCGTGGAGAATGCCCTGTTGCTCGACTCGGGGAAGCTCACGCTCTTCGAGAGGGCGCTAGAGAAGATCCGCGCCACGCCCGGAGTGCCGTCCGCCGGTACCAACGCCCTCCTTCCACTCACCGGTTTGCTAGGCTGGACCGGGTTCACCATGGATGACCGCCCCGCGCCGGCAAAAGGGCGGGAGCCCGTCACCAACGTCTCGGTGATCGACCCCAACTATTTCAACGCCATGTGCGTACCATTGCTCAAAGGCCGCATGTCCACCGTAAACGACAACGCCGCCGCTCCGCCGGTCTACATTGTCAATGAGTCGTTCGCGCGCGCCAACTGTCCCTATGGCAACATCCTCGGACGGCATAGTCGCGTGGCTATGAAGGACAATGTGCCCGGCGGGATCGTTGGCGTGGCTGGCGGCGCGCACCACCAAGCGCTCGACAAGGCAGCCCGCCAGACCGTCTGCTACGCTCATCCGCGGCTCGCCTTCGGCTTCGTGACCTTCGTCATCCGCACCAATCTGCCGCCCCGGCTAATTCTTTACAACATGCTACTGGGCGCAAGGTGGGGCAGACACCTTGTCTGCGCGCGACCCCCCGGTCGCGCTCTTGTGCCCGTCGTCAACTCCTCCGAGGGACACTACACTAGTCTGCCGCCCGCGATCCGGTTGACTCCGGCGCCCGCGGCCATTCATTCTGTCGATCCCGAACAGCCAATCGGGACACTAGCGCAGACGGAGGAAGTGCTGGCCGAGCCCATCTCCCGTTCGCGCTTCACCATGCTGCTAGCCATCTTCGCCTCGCTCGCCATCACCCTGGCCGCCGTCGGCGTGTACTTAGTAACCTCGTATTCGGTCATACAGCGCACCAAGGAGATCGGCTTGCGCATGGCCCTTGGCGCGGAGCGTTGCGAGGTTCTCCGTTTGATCGCGAGCGGGTCTCTTCCTCGGATTGTCCAGTGCCTATTTTCTCATCCGAACGATCGCGAGTCCGCTCTTCGATTTAAGCTCCGCGGACCCGGTCACGTTCCCCGGCGTTGCTTCTCTGCTACTCGCGGTCGCACTCGCCGCAACATTAATTCCAGCCCTTCGCGCGACGAAGGCAGATCCCATGGTGGTTCTCCGATATGAATAATACGCTCAAAGAACATTACGACCTGATTGCAGTCGCGGTGCTGATTGCCGCGCTTGCTTTTGCCCCTGCCGCGCCTGATACGCTGGATCGTGGTCTGCGATTCGTTCACTACGATCAACTACGGCGGTTATTGTGCATGAATGATCTACTGGTCTTCTCGGGTATCGCCGCCGGTCTAACCGTCGGTGCGGCCGCGGACACCGTGCCGGTGACCAGAAACGCCATTTTACGCGGCAACGCGGTACACTGCATGGCGCGGGCGCCGAATCTGCCGGCCATCCTCGAATCGCCACAGCTTGCCGCTTCGCTATCCGGCGCCGGGAGCAGCTTGGGCCGGCTCCCGTTACACACCGTATTCCTGGGGCGCGTGAAGCACGTGCTGTCCCGTTCGAATTGGAAGTGCAGCCTGGAAGCGTTGACAGGCGCTCTGCTGCCGGCTCTGGGAACCCGCCTGGCTCTTTATAAGCATTATGAGGAGAACTTATGCGACCCGTACTCTTGCTAACCCTGCTATCGGTCTCTGGTTTTGCCGCCGACCGGCCCGATCCCTTTCACTGGCATGGTCCGGTTGCTCCGGGCCTCGCCGTGGAGATCCGCGGACTGAACGGCGACGTCCATGCCGAATTCTCATCCGGCACCGAAGTGGAGGTCTACGCTCAGTTGAGCGGTTCTAATCCGGTTCGTGTAGACGTGATCCACCACACCGGCGGAGTCACCGTCTGCACCATCTCGCGGAGCGATCCGAAACAGTGCAGCCACCAGCTTCCGGCCGCCGGCGATGCCCGCGTCAACTACACGGTCCGCGTACCGAAGGGCGGAGGGCTCATCGGCCGCACGGTCAACGGCGAAGTAGAAGCGCAGAATCTGCAAGGCGGCGTCAACGCCGAAACGGTGAATGGCAAGATCCGGATCTCCACCAGCGGCAGGGCCCAGGCACGCACCGTCAACGGGAACATCATGGCCACCTGCTCCATGAAATCGGCCGCCCTCAGCAACGTTAACGGAAGCATCACGCTGGAGACACCCTCGCTCACCAACGCGGCGTTCCTCGCCGAGACCCGGAACGGAGCGATCACTACTGACTTCCGCATTGCCGGCCAGCGTAGCCTGTCTCCACACCGCATCGCCAGCCGAAACGGCAACGGCAGCCGCGAGATCAAATTGAAGACCGTGAACGGCAGCATTCAACTTCGCCGGCTGGGATAGCAAGCGCCCGTATTACAATGTCTAGGTTCGTGCTACAACATGCACATACCTGACGGCTTCCTTTCTCCCCCAGTGTGGGCGGCGCTTGACATTGCAGCCATTCCAGCCGTTGGCTACATGGCGAGGAAGGCACAGAG
>JANXXV010000531.1 GCA_025350445.1 Bryobacteraceae bacterium
CGCTTGGCTAACATGCCTTGTCTCCTGTTCCACCACTCTCTTGACAATCAGCACTCTTGACAACAGCGGGCGGGGCAGTGCACCTGGACTGCCCCACCCGCCATCGTCCGCTTTGTTTGGCGGCGACGAGAGCAAGAGCCCCCCCTCCGCCAGAGGCAACTTGGGCATTGTCAAAGATGGAACGGGATGCCGCCACTAAGCCAACTCCACAAAATTACGAACGATCTGGAGCCCGGCTGGTCCAGACTTTTCGGGATGGAACTGGACGCCGAAGACGTTGCCATCTTCGAGCACGGCGGTGTAGGGCTGCGTGTAGGTGCAGGCCGCGGCGGTCTGTTCAGTCATGGGCACGAAATAACTGTGCGCGAAGTACACGTGCGGATGCGCACCAAGGCCCGCCAGCAACCGCGCCGGCTTCACGGAATCGAGTGTGTTCCATCCCATGTGAGGTACGCGCGCATCCATTGGGAAACGCCGCACGGTGCCGTTGAATACGCCGAGCCCTTTCTCCTCAGGGGCTTCGTCGCTCGCCTCGAACAGCGCCTGCAAGCCAAGGCAGATTCCCAGGAAAGGAATCTTCTCCGCGATGCCGTCCAACAGTGCCTGCCGCACCTTCATCTCATCCAGCGCCCGCATCATTTGTCCAAAGTGACCTACGCCGGGAAGAATAATCTTCGTCGCCGCGCGCAATCCTCCGGCATCACTCACCAGCTCATACGACGCGCCGATTTCATCCAGCGTATTCTGCACCGACCGCAAATTGCCCGCGCCGTAATCCAGAATCGCGATCATAGAAGTCCCTTCGTGGATGGAAGCTGATCGCGCAGCCGTTCATCGGTGGAACAGGCATAGCGCATCGCCCGTGCGAAGCACTTGAAGATCGCCTCTATCTTGTGATGATTCGAACGCCCATATAGAACCTTGGCATGCAGATTTGCCGCGGCGTGCTGCACGAAGCCGCTGAAGAAATCCTCGACCAACTCCGTTTGCAGATCGCCTACCAGGCGCACCCGCACCAGGTCCTTGTAAACCAACGCCGAGCGTCCGCCAAGATCCACCGCCACCACGGCCAGCGTTTCATCCATCGGCAATACGAAGTAACCCGCGCGATTGATGCCGCGCCGTTCTCCGAGAGCTTGCGAAAAGAGTTGTCCCAGCACGATCCCCACATCTTCCACCGTGTGATGTTGGTCCACATCGAGATCGCCCGTTGCTTTTATATCGAGATCGAAGCCGCCATGCTTGGCAAACAGATCCAACATGTGATCGAAAAAACGAATGCCGGTGGAGATATCGTATTTACCCTGGCCGTCAATCCGCAGGGTACCCGAAATCTGCGTCTCTTTCGTGATGCGCTCGATGGTTGCGGTTCTCATAGGACGGTCTCTAATTCGTTGATACTTTCGAGTACGGCAATTGCGTTTTCCTGCTGCAACAGTTTAACCACTTCCGCGCGGCGCGGGTTCTCGCGGCCAGCGATGCCGATAAAGGAAACCTGCGCACTTCTGGCGCTGCGCGCATCGTCCACGGTGTCGCCGACGTACCAGATTTTCCGGCCTGGGAATTTCGCTGCCACCATGTGCAGCCCATCGGGCGCGGGCTTCGGATGCGCGACATCATCATCGGCAACAATCATTTCAAATTCCAGATTCCTTGCGAAGCGTTGCAATGTAACATCTGCTTCCGCGCGCAGTCGGCCGGTGAATATTCCAAATCCGAATCGTTGATTCAATGCTTCCAGAAGACCATCCCGAGCAATCCACTTTTCGCGCAGAATCAGTCCATCCGTTCCGCTTCCGAAGAAGATAGACTGAAAGTGATCCACTACAACCCGGTATTCGAGCGGGGTGCCCAGATCGGCGATGATCTTTTGCGAAAGCGCCCAGTCGTTATTCCAACCCCCGGAATTCTTGTAGTCCTGAATCAATTCCTTGGTGATCTCGCGGCCGGTAAAGTGGTTCACGGTCTGGCGGATGGTCTGGCGATAAGAATCGGTAACGTCCACCAGCACGCCGTCCATGTCGAATACGATAATGTCGTTGCTCATACCCAGATCTGTTCCAGCGCTGTGAGGAATTCCCGCATCTGATCGCGCGTACCCACGGTGACACGGACCGTTCCGGGAATCTCGTGGCCTCTATCGCGCACCAGGATGCCGCGCTGGCGCATTCCGTCCCGAACCTCTGCCGCGCGCGCGTCTAGTTGCATGAGCACGAAGTTTCCCTGGCTTTCGAAATAGGGGATCTTCAACTT
>JANXXV010000562.1 GCA_025350445.1 Bryobacteraceae bacterium
CAAGTACTTCTGGAGACACGGGCGTCGTCGCGTTGTGATCAAAGTAGAAACGGTCCACGGGGTTACTAGTACTAGTTTATCCTCTCTGCTGATAAGATACTCGGCAGGGAGTGGCTATGCATTCGAAAACAGGTTTATTGGTAATTGCCGCCGCCATTCTATTCGGCGCAGCGCATGTTCGAGCGGAAGAGGGCAAGAGCGACGCGAAAGCCCTGGAAATTGCCCGGACAATGATGAAAGCGATGGGCGGCCAGGATGCGTGGAATGCGGCCCACTTCGTCCGCTATGACTTCAGGGTGGCGGCCGGCGGGAAAACGGTGGTGGACCGTTCGCACCTGTGGGACAAGCATATGGGCCGCTACCGGCTGGAGCAGAAGAATAAGGCTGGTGAAAGCCAGGTGGTGCTGTTTAACACGGCCACGAAACAGGGCACGGTATACATCAATCATAGGAAGATCGACGGCGAGGAAGCGGCATCCGCGCTGAAGGACGCCTACGGCGCCTACATTAACGACATGTACTGGCTGGCCATGCCATGGAAGTGGATGGATGGCGGCGTTCACTTGAAATACGCCGGCGCCGAACAACGCGGGGGCGCCGCGCTCGACGTAGTGCAGCTTTCCTTCGATAAAGTGGGGCTAACTCCAGGCGATCAATACAAGGCCTTCGTTTCGCCCGCGTCGCACCTGATGACGCATTGGGAGTACACGCTGCAAGGCGGCAACAAAGGTTCCTGGAACTGGCAGTACGCAGACGCCGGAGGAGGTCTCAAACTGGTTACCAACCACACCAGTGAAGACGGCAAGTCGATCAACATGGGCACGGTGAGGGTACTTGGCGCGGTGGCCGACGAATATTTCACCGATCCCAGCCGGACCCTGCAAACATTGAAATAAAGCTCGACCGCCGGCAGAAGTAACCCAAACCCAGCTGGAACGTATACCTTTCCTGGAGCGTATACCTTTCAGCATGCCCCTGGAATCCTTAACGCAAGACCTGCGATACACCTTCCGCACCCTCCGCCGCGATGCCGGCTTCTTCCTCATCGCGGTTCTGATCATCGCGGTCGGAATCGGAGCCAACACAGCCATATTCAGCGTCGTAAACGGACTGCTCTTCCGGCCCCTGCGGTTTCAGGGCTCCGAGCGGCTTGTTTGGATCGCGAATTCCGGCAAAGGCCCCGGCCTGTCATCAGTCACTTCACGGGTATCCACATTCCTCGAATGGCAGAAGTCGAATCGTTCGTTTGAAGAACTGGCGGCGTACTTCGCCTTCTTCGACTACGGCAGCTATACGATGACCGGCACCGGCGATCCTGAACGGCTGATCGGCGTCGGCGTCTCACACAACTTCCTCAGCTTCCTGGGAGTGCAACCCGCCCTCGGCCGCAACTTCGTTCCAGATGAGGGCAAAGACGACGTCCCCCTGGCAGTCATCCTCACCCACGCCTTCTGGCAGAGACGATTCACCTCAGACCCTAAGATCATCGGCAGGCACCTGACCCTCAACAACGCCCCCGCATCCGTGGTCGGCGTCCTTCCCCCGGACTTCGATTTCTCAGCGGTCTTCGTTCCAGGCACGCGGGTCGACATGCTCGTTCCATTCCCGCTCACGCAAAGCACCGACCGCTGGGGCAACACGCTCGCCGTCATCGGACGCCTGAAACCGGGCGTCTCGATTCAAACGGCGCAGGCCGAATTGGAAGTGATCGATGAAGCGCTACAAAAGGCCGAGCCGAGCCGCTGGAGCTTTGGCGCAAGAAGCAGCGGATTGCGGGAACATTTGACCGGCAGTTTCCGGAGTGGCCTCCTTCTTCTGTTATGTGCAGTCGCCGGCGTGCTGTTGATCGCATGTACAAACCTCTCGAATCTGCTGCTGGCGCGCGGAGCCGGCCGGCGCAAGGATGTCGCTATCCGATCGGCATTGGGGGCCAGCCGCGCACGCCTGATCCGCCAATTGCTAACCGAAAGTATGATCCTCTGCGGATTTGGAGCACTGCTCGGCACCGCTCTGGCCTGGGTGGGCGTGCGCACGCTGGCCAACATGGAAACCATCAATATGCCGCTGCTGCGCACAGTAACCATAGACGGCACAGCGCTTCTGTTCACTGCGGGGATCGCTCTGCTGACAGGGCTGCTGTTCGGAATCGTACCTGCCCTCCAGGCATCGGCCACGCATGAGGCGGAAGCGCTGAAGAGTACCGGCCGCAGCGTAAGCGGAAACAGACATGCGGCATGGACGCAGAACGCGCTGGTGGTTTCCAAAGTCGCCCTGGCATGTATTCTGCTTGTCGGCGCCGGGCTCCTGATCCGCAGCTTTCTTCATGTATTGGACGTCGACCTCGGGTTCCGTACCGAGCATGCCATGTCGTGGCGCGTAACAACCGGGCCTGAGCGCAATACCCCGGCACAACAAGCAATGTTCTACGACCGGCTGGTACGCGGTGTCGAAGCGATTCCCGGAGTGCTTTCCGCCGGAGTCACCGATGCCCTGCCCTTGAGCCGCGACCGAAGCTGGGGCATCGGCGCGCGCGGCGTTAGCTATCCACGCGAACAAGGGCCCCTCGCGCATCCTCGCATCATAGACTGGCGCTACCTGAAGACAATGGGAATCTCGCTGCGTGCAGGCCGCGACTTTTCCGAGCGGGACAACGGCAGCACCGAGAAAGTAATCATTGTGAACGAGAAGGCGGCGAAGACGCTGTGGCCGGGCCGGGACCCCATCGGGCAGATTGCGTTTTTCAACGGAGAGCGCCGGGTAATCGGAGTGGTGGCCAATGTGCGGCATTTGGCCCTCGAACAAGAAGGTGGACTCGAAGCCTACATACCCGTAGCGGAAACCGGCAGCAACACGGTCGATCTCGTGATTCGAAGCACACTGTCCCCCGCGGCGCTGATCCCAGGTGTCCGCCGCGCTATGCACCAGACGGAGCCTTCGCTTCCAACGGAAGAATTTCAATCGCTGGGAGATCTGGTGGAGCGGTCGGTGTCCCCCAGGCGATTCCTGACATTTTTGCTCGGAGGGTTTGCGGCCGGCGCATTGCTGCTGGCGGTAATTGGAATCTATGGCGTGGTGTCCTATAGCGTGACACAACGCCTGCAGGAGATCGGCATAAGGATGGCGCTGGGTGCGTCGCCGGGACAGGTGCAACGGAAGATTCTGACGGATACCGTGTCGCTGGTTTCGCTCGGTCTTTTGATCGGTGTAGCGTCGGCACTGGCGCTCACGCGCCTCGCGGCCTCGCTGCTCTATCAGATCGAACCCACGGACCCGCTGACGTTTGGCCTCACGACTCTGACGCTATTACTGGCTGCGGCGGCGGCAGGTTTCATTCCGGCGTTCCGCGCCTCGCGGGTAGATCCGATGTCGGTGCTACGGGCGAATTGAAGGGCTGAAGATATCTTCAGCCCTTCACTACCGATCCGCTACCCTTGAGATCCAAACACAATACAAGTAGGCGAACCAGAGGCAAGGTATTGGCCGCTTGGCGTAAGCGCACCGGTGTTAATATCCACCTTGAACGACACGATGTTAGCGGTATTCTGATGTGCGACGTGTAGATATTGACCGGAAGGGTCCAGCATGAAGCCCCGCGGAGTTTCGCCCTGGGTGGCGGTCCATCCCAGCAGATTCAGCCTGGAATTGATTGGATCGACAGCGTACGTCGCGATGCTATTGTG
>JANXXV010000605.1 GCA_025350445.1 Bryobacteraceae bacterium
GCATAGCTAGATGGCCCCGTTTCGTGGTCAAGATGGCAACGGGGGCAGGCAAGACCAAAGTCCTGTCGTTGCTGATGGCCTGGAGCTATTTTCACAAGCTGTACGAAGTTGATTCGACACTGTCGCGCAATTTCCTATTGATCGCGCCTAACATCATTGTGCTGGACCGCTTACGTGCTGATTTCGATGGGCTCCACATCTTTTTCGACGATCCGGTGTTGCCGGAGAATTGCCATGCCAGCCGCAACTGGCGGGATGATTTCCAGGTCGCGCTGCACATCCAGGATGATGTGCGTATCGTCCGCCCGACTCGATCCCGTAAAAGGCAACACGCTAATCTTCCTCACCAATAATTTCGAGTTGCCGGCTTTCCCGATTACTCAGCTCTATAAATCGCGCTGGCAGGTGGAACTTTTCTTCAAGTGGATCAAGCAGCACCTGCGGATTAAGGCATTCCATGGCCATAGTGAAAACGCAGTCAAGACTCAGATCCGGATCGCGGTGGCATCCTACGTACTCATCGCCATCCTCAAGAAGCGCCTTGGCCGTGAGGCATCCCGCCACGAAATCCTACAGTTTCTTAGCCTCAACCTATTCGAGAGAACCCCCATTCTACAGGCCTGCCGAGAGATGATCTCCCAAGGAGAATCGATACCAATTTATAAGCAGATGAAGCTGTTGGACTTATAGCCGGACGTTAGTAATTGCAAGTCGATATTTGGATTGCACAGCCGAGCGAGCGCTCAGCCAGCGAACGGACTTCGGCGAAGATCCTCAATGCGTAACCCGCAAGTGCAGCGATACGCGGATGGGCACATGATCACATTCCAAGTTGGTTTCAACCGGCGTTCTCCTCGGTCGCGAGTCCGATGATACAGATTCCCGCGGCATCAGCCCTGGCAATCATCAACTCCCGGTCCAGCAGAAGCGTCCGCCCCGCGTCCACGGCCATGACAGTAGTTCCGGTCTCCTGCATGACTGGGATCGTATCCAAACCAACCACCGGTACGTCGAATAACAGATGATGGCGACCGTTCGAGACCTTGATCAGCCGCAGGGGCTTCCCGTTGCACAAGCTGGCGGCGCGACGGAGCATGGCATCAGTGCCCTCCATGGCTTCCAAGGCCACACAGGCGCGGTCGGAAATGGCAACGCTCTGGCCGATATCGAGGCTGGCAAGAGCGCTAGCCACCCGCCGCCCGTAGGCGATATCTTTCTCCTCGTCACTGGTGGGCTTGCGTTTGGTGAGCACGCCGCAGCCGGCGACCAGAGGCTTCAAGAGCCGCGTGGAATCCCCTAGCTGGATGCCTTCATCGGCCAGCACCTTGGCAACGGCGCCGATCAGAGCCGCGGTGTTCTTGCCCCTTAATGCGGTGAGAAGCTTCAGCAGCCGCAAATCCGGCACGATGGAAGAGAAGATTTTGGCGTGCTTCACCTGACCGGCCATGATCACTTCGGTGATTCCCTCCGCCTTCAGGATCTCGATCAGCTTGCTGAGCTGGCCCAGGGAGATCCAATGGCACTTCCACGCGAGGGTCTCGATTTCACGGGAGGCCTCCTCTTGGATGCCGATGGCTACCACCTGGTGCCCGAGGGAACGCGCGGTTTCCAGGGCCAACAGCGGGAACCGGCCGTTGCCCGCGATTAGCCCGTACTTCACTTGATGACTCCGCGCCGGGAGGAAAGCAGGAACGCGATCAGTTCTTCCAATTCGGGGCTGGGCGGGACTTCGGCGCGGATGCGTTCCAGGGCTTGCGAGGTGTTCAACTTCGCACGGGTCAATAGGCGGAAGGCGGTTTGCAGACCGTCGATAGCGGGGGTTTCGAAGCCTCGGCGCTCCATGCCCGTGCGGTTGGCGCCGAAGACCTTGATCTCGCGCGGATTTACGGTGGTGGAGAAGGGCAGGACGTCCTGGGTGACTACGCTATAGCCGCCGATCATGGAATGACGACCGATGCGGCAGAATTGATGAACCCCGCTGAAGGCGCCGATCACCGCCCAATCGCCTACCAGAACGTGCCCCGCGAGGGTTACTCCGTTGGCCAGCACCGTATGGCTGCCTAACTGGACATCGTGCGCTACATGGGTATAGGCCATTAACAGGTTGTCGTCGCCCAGGCGCGTGATCATGCCGCCGCCGGTGGTGCCGCGGTGGATGGTTACGAATTCGCGGATTTTGTTGCGCTCGCCGATGCGGGTTTCCGAACGTTCCCCGGCGTACTTCAGATCCTGCGGGGCGAGGCCCACGGTGGAATAGGGGAAGAAGACGTTATCCGCGCCGATTGCGGTGATGCCTTCGACGAAAACATTTGCCATCAATCGCGTGCGCGGGCCAATTTGCACATCGGCGGCGATGACGCAGAACGGACCAATCTCAGCGGAGTCTGCGATTTGCGCCCCTGGCTCGACGATCGCAGTGGGGTGAATCGGCATGGGAAGCGGGCGTGCTTAAGGAGCGGGAGCCCTATCGGAAAGGGTACACATGAGATCGGC
>JANXXV010000607.1 GCA_025350445.1 Bryobacteraceae bacterium
TTTCTGAACGGCTGGGGCGTCTTCAGCACCATCCGGGTCGCCCGCGGAGTGTTGTTCGAATTTGAACGGCACTTCGCGCGCATGAAGCGGGATGCTCACTTGATGCGCGTTCCCTTCCCCGCGGATCCGGACTGGCTGGAGCAGCGGCTGTTGCGGCTGGTGGAACGGAACGAAGCCAATTATGCAACATTGCGGGTAGCGGTGGTGCGCAATCGCGGCGGACTGTTCGAGGGGCCGGATCTGGAACAGGATTTCGACGTTGTGGCATTCACCACGGGCCTGAAGAACTGGGGCAGCGGCGTAAGATTGGGCGTGGTTCCGCAGGCGCGCCATGCCGGATCGCGGTTTGCAGGCGTGAAGTTTACATCCTGGTCTATGAATCTGGCGTTTCATGAAGAGGCAAACGAACGCGGGTTCGACGAAGTGGTGCTGTTGAATGAGCGGGGCGAAGTGAGCGAATGCACGTCGGCGAATATCTTTATCGCCGAAGGCAACAATGTATGGACACCGCCGCTCGACTCCGGATGCCTTCCGGGGATCACGCGGGACCTGTTGCTGAGCGAGGTACGGGTGCCGGGGATTCGAGTGGACGAGAAGACGCTGATGCCGGGCGATCTGGAGGCAGCCGATGAGGTATTCATCACCTCGACGACGCGGGATCTGCTGTCCGTCTTGAGCGTGGAAGGTATTCGCATCCGCCGCCAGGGAAATTGCCGCGATGCTTTGCAGGCGGCATTCTCCCAACATACGGAAGACTATGTCTGCGCGCACGCGAGCGCGTGACCTGCCGTCAGAAATAGAACTTGACCGCCAGTTGAATAATGCGCTGGTCCCGTGCGCCGTTATATTCGCCGAAGTAGGTTCCCAGAACCGCGCTGCTATTGGCCGGCCGGATGTTGTTGGTTACCGCCAGATTGGTGAAGTTACCGAATATCGCACTCCCTGCCTGACCCGCGCCGTTTACTACGTTGGTGGCCAGGTTGTAGCCGGAGAATTGCGGATGATTCAGAATGTTGAACGCTTCCATGCGGAATTGCAGGTAACGCTTTCCTTCGCCGCCCAACGGCAGATTCTTGAAGACCGAAAGATCCTGATTGTATATGCCGGGGTTGCGCAGATAGAACCGCGGGTACGGACCAATCTGACCAACACTGGGAACCGAGAACGCGGCGGTGTTGATGGCTCCGCCATTCTGCGGATTGCCATTCAGTAAAAATCGAGCCGATTGCCCCGAAAGATTCGCCGCCGAATAGGTGCCGAGCAGCCGGTTGCCTGCATCCTGGCCAGAGACGCTGAGAGCGAGCTCAGTGGGGCTGCCGGTGGCAATGGACGTATTTCCGGCAAGCGTCCAATTATCGAAAGCCAGGCGCACCGCTTTGTTGCCGCTCAGCAGGCTGCTGCCCTTCGGCAGATCCCATACAAAGGTCCCAACAAAATAGTGAGTGCGGTCGAAGGTGGCGGGGCCGTAGTCGAAGTGGGCGGCGTCGCCGATGTTTGTGAAGGTACCATCGTCGGAGACGGTGGTCTTCGTTTTCGATAACGTATAGGCGGCGCTAAACGTAATTCCTTTCTTAAAGCGGCGCTTCACTTCCACTTGCAAAGAGTTGTAATCGGCGTTGGCATCGAAGTTGTAGTACGTGATATCGCTGTAACCCGGATACGGCCGCAGGTAGTCCACCGCCAGAGCATTCGCTCCGGTGAAATTCACTCCGGCAGCTAAGTAAATTGAGGGCAGTCCGGCTTCGGCGGCTGGTATCACACCGTTCGCGTACTTGGTTGGATCCTGCGAAGCGGGCTTGAATGTCGTCCCGTAGGCCGGGGAGTTCAGATTCGACTTGCGCGCCAAGTGTCGCGACATCGAACCCACATACGACACGTCTATCACAGTTGCCGCGCCCAGGTTGTGCTGCACGCCGGCGCTGTAGCTGTGAATGGCAGGGAACTTCGAATTCTTCTCCACGCCGGAGGCCGATAGCGGCGACAACGCTCCACCGCCCCCGCTGGTGATGTCCTGCAGATAGCCATTCGAGAGTGTGGGACTCAGCACGAACGGCGGATTCGTTGCGCCAAATCCGGTAATCCCACTCTGATAACGGTCGAAGGTAAGACCGTAGCCGCCGCGCACGACCGTTTTATGATTTCCCAGGATGTCCCACGCGAAACCGAGGCGGGGCTGCGGCAGAATGAGAGCCGCGTCGATTCCGCCTTTCGGGTAGCCCTGGGAAGCAAGTGTAATTCCATCGCTGAAGTTGCCGGAATTCGGCACCAGCTTCCCCACGTAGAACGAGCCGAGCGTATTGGCGGGCGTAGCCGCGCCCACCGTGGCCGGATCAAGCGCACGGTATGTGGCCGCGCCCGAGGTACAGGTGCCCGTGCCTACGCAGACAGGGCGATAGATGCGCGGGGCCTTTGAAGCATCAAAGAGCGATGGATTGAAGAACGCACCATCGCCGGATGCGTTGTAGACCGGCTGGAACCGGGAGAACCGGATGCCGAGGTCCAGCGTGAAGCGGGGATGGATCTTCCAAGTGTCTTGCACGTACCATGAGACGTCGTGATAGAGATAGTTCTGTTCGGGCTTTGCGCTGTCCTGCCGGTAGCTGGTGTAGATTCCCAGAAGCGCATTCGAGAATGGATTCCCAGTGTTCAACGGATTGCTGGCGGTGTTGGTAAAGTCCAGATCGCTTTCCACATGCGTTTGCGAGTTGCTGGCGTTGGAGGCGCTCTGGTAATAAAAACCGAACTTCAGAACATGCTTTCCGCTTACCTTCGTCAGATTATCCATGGCGTGCCAGATGGAAAAGCGTTGATCGAAGACGCCGAAGACGGATGTGTTGGCCACAGATGGGTTGGCGTTGGCGGCACTGTTTATTCCGGGGATTCCCCCGAAGAGGAGGCTTGGAATCAGGCCGCTCTTATTGGCATCGGGATAAAGGAGCGGCGTGTTGATGCCTGTGACCGCGCGGCTAGCCCTGTCGTCTTTAGGCGCGATGGTAACGCCGCCCCGTCCGGCTCCAAAGATGAATTCGTTAATCAGCGTCGGAGTAATATTCTTCGTCAGAGAGATCGTCGGGATGCTGCCGGGACCGTTCTTGCGGTCGGTGATGGTAAGCGGCCAGTTCCAGGAAGCAGTGGTGGTTCCGTAGGCGAACTGCTGATCGTCGCGGTTGTAAACCCAACGGACGCTGAGCCGTGTATTGGAATCGATCTGCCAGTCTCCTCGGAGGATATTCTCGCTCCTGGGGTAGGAACTTGGCGTCTGCGATGTGTAGTTATAAACGTTTCCACCGGCGGTTGTGTTGGAGGCGGGCAGGAAATTTACGATCGTCTTTCCCGGTGCATAAATCCGTCCCGCGGGAATTATGTTGCCGGGGAATGGCACGCCCGTGGTGGGATCCGTGATGATCATCGCCTTGCCGCCGCCGTCCACGGTGCGGGAGAAATCGCCGCCCCGTTCAGCTGCGGTTGGCACCAGGATATTCACCGACGCCGCCTGCGGTACGAGCTGGCGGTAATATTCCTGGCTGATAAAGAAGAACAGCTTATTCCGGCCGTTCAACAGATGCGGGATGACAACCGGACCGCCGAGATCCCAGCCGTAGTAGTTGTAGCGATAGAGCGGCCGCGGGAATCCATTGGCTGAGCCGCCCCGCAGATTGTTGAAGTAAGGATCGGCATTGAGACTGTCATGACGGCGAAAATATCTGCCGCCGCCGTGGAATTCATTCGTTCCTCCACGCGTTGACAGCGCGATCAACCCGCCGCCGGATCTGCCATATTCGGCCTGGTAGTTTGAGGTCAACACCTTTACTTCCTCAACGGCGTCGGGATTGATGGAGACCAGCGCGCCGGTGTTGTTGCCCAGGTTCAGGTTCGTAACTCCGTCCATGGTGTATTCATGCTGCGCCGTGCGCGTGCCATTGATTGAGAAGCCGCCGGTGATGTTCGTTACCGTAGACGCTGCGTTGGCAGTGACGCCGCCGGCGATGACGCCGGGAATAGTGCGCATGAGATCGATAATGTTTCGGCCGTTGAGCCCGACGTCACGCAGTTGCCTGTTCGTGACGACGTTGGAACGTTCCCCGGACTCGGTCTGAATCTGCAGTTGTCCCGCATCCGCGGCGACCGTAACCGTTTCGTTTAAGCTGCCGACCTGCAGGATGATGTCGCCGACATTGATCTTCGACGAGACCGGCAAAATGACGTCGTTCTTCTCTAATTTCTTGAAGCCTTGCACTTCGAGGGTGAGTGTGTAGTTTCCAGGAGGGATCTGCGGAAAGACGAAGTCACCGGACCCATTCGTAGAGGCCGTCCGGCTTACTCCCAGGCTGGGGCTGGACACCGAGACGACCGCTCCGGGAATCACTCCTCCATTGCTGTCTTTGACGGTGCCGGAAATCGAACCGCTTCCTTGCGCAAACGCTGCGGCCGCGAGGGCGGCAAACGCTGCCGTAGCCCTTAAGAACACGCTCATACTTGGTATTCCCCTAGTGTTAGTAGCGCATACCACGGTCTTTCCGGGATGTCAATAGACTTGTCTCTTAACAGTGCAGTCCCGCACTGCGAAACACAACCAGCGCCACTCAGAAGACTTCACGGCGGCCCCAAGGAAGTGAACAGAGCCAGAGAATCACTCCGTTTTGCACCACCAACCGCACTGAAACCTACGCCAGTAACCGCGGACCCAGGTTGTTCTCCCCATGCACGTCGGTGAGCCGGAAGTCCCGTCCCTGATAGAAGTATGTTAGACGCTTATGATCCATGCCAAGCAGATGCAGGATGCCGGCATGCAGGTCGTGCATGGTGACCTTGTCTTCCTGCGCACGGAGGCCGATATCGTCGGTTGCGCCGATGACGCGGCCGCCCTTCGACCCGCCACCCGCCAGCCACACGCTGAAGCCATAAGGATTGTGATCCCGGCCGTTGCGGTTGCCGCCGCCGGATTCCGCGCCGTCGGTGAATGGCGTGCGGCCGAAGTCGCCGCCCCACAAAACTACGGTCGAATCCAGCAGGCCGCGCGATTTGAGATCGGCCAGCAGACCTGCCATCGGCTTGTCGACCTTCGCAGCCATGAACTGGTGGTTCTGGTCACATTCGTTGTGGCCATCCCAACCAACTTCACTGCCCTTCTTACCGCCGGAATACAACTGCACAAAGCGGACGCCGCTCTCAACCAACCGGCGGGCCATCAGGCACTGCGTCCCGAATTCCGCCGTCATCGGTTGATCCAGCCCGTACAGCTTCCGGGTTGCCACCGACTCTTTTGAGATATCCGCCACCCCGGGCACGGACATCTGCATCTTGAAGGCGAGTTCATAGGAGGCGATACGCGCGGCGAGTTCCGAGTCGTCGGCGCGAGGCGCACGGTGCTCTTCGTTCAAATCCTGCAGCAAGTCGAACATGCGCTTCTGTTCGTTCCCGCTCAGGCCGGCTGGGCGATTCACGTTCAGAATCGGCGGGCCTTCGGTGCGCAGCACCGTGCCCTGGTAGGCCGCCGGCAGGAATCCAGAGCCGTAGGCGGGCGCACCTTCTTTGATACCGCCATCCAGCATAACCACGTAAGCCGGCAAGTTGTCTGTTTCGCTGCCGAGGCCGTACACAACCCACGAGCCGACACTCGGACGGCCGACGCGCGCCCAGCCGGTGTTCATCCAACTCTGGCCGGTGACGTGAGTGAAGCCGTCGTGATGGCACGAGCGGATCACAGTAAGGTCGTCGGCATGTTGCGCGGTGTGCTCGAAAAGGTCTGAGATTTCAATACCCGACTGGCCTCGCTTCTTGAACACGCGCGGTGAAGCCATCAACGGCACGCGGTCCATGCGGGTGAACTGGAAATCGGCCTTGCCGAAGCTTGGCGGCGCAGGTTGTCCATTCAGTTTGACTAGCGCCGGTTTCGGATCGAACGTATCGATGTGGCTTGGGCCGCCGTGCATAAACAGGAAAATGACGGCTTTACCCTTGGCGGCAAAATGAGGTTTCTTAGCTGCCAGAGGATTCGCCAGCGTCGCGGCCGGCAGCAGTGAGGAGGCGGCAAGCGCTCCAAATCCGAGTGCGCTTTGCGCCAGAAACTGCCGGCGATCCGAGACTAGCGTGGTGTGTTTAGTCGACATGTTTAATCCACATAGAGAAACTCGTTCATATTTAGAAGCACCAGCGCTAGTTTGTCCAGGCTGGAATTGGCCAGGAGCTGTTTCGCTTTCACCAGTTCCCCGGCGGAGGCGCCGCGGCCCAATGCGATACGCCAGAGCGCGTTGACGGGATCCGGCAGTTTCTCCGCCCGCGCGGCAAGCTGGCGGGATTGCGCGGACATAAACTCGCTGTTCATCAGCGTCAACGCCTGCGGGGCGACGGTGGTGGAATCGCGCCGCGAACAGCTCTGCGCCGGGTCCGGTGAATCGAACGTGCTAAACATCGGATATGGGAACGACCGCTTGACGTAGAGGTAAACGCTGCGGCGCGCGTGCTCGGCCGGGTCCAGCGATTCGGGCCACTGGTTCTTAGCCCACAGGCCGGCAGACTCCTCCTTCGTCAATGGCGGGATGGCCGGGCGGCCGCCCATTTTGAGGTTCAACGCGCCGCTTACTGAAAGCACGGAATCGCGCAGGGTCTCAGAATCCAGACGCAGGCGGTTGAAGCGCCAAAGATAGCGGTTGGTGGCGTCGATCTTAGTGTTCGATTCATCGGGCCCGCTGGAGCGCTGATAAGTCTCCGAAAGCAGAATCTTGCGGTGCAGCTTCTTGATGGACCAGCCGTCGGCGACGAATCCCGCGGCCAGCGAGTCCAGTAATTCCGGATGCGTGGGCTCTTCGCCCTGGCGGCCGAAATCGTTTGGCGTGCCTACCAGGCCGCGGCCAAAATGCCAGTTCCAGATGCGGTTCACAAAGACGCGTGCCGTCAGCGGATGGTCGGGCTGTGTTAGCCACGTGGCCAGTGCTTTGCGGCGGGTGAGCGGATTCTCATCGATGGTGGTTCCCGAGGCAATCACTGCCGGAACAGCGGGCGCGATCCGATCGCCCTTTACCCGCCAGTCGCCGCGGCTGGTCAAATGCACATCGGGGACCGGTTCGGCGTGGCCAAGAACCGTCGCGGTCTCCAGAACCGGATTGGACTTGAGAGACGCTTGGCCGAGTTCGTAAATCAGCCGTTCGCGTTCGGCGGTTTCCGCGGTGGTGTAGGAGATATCGGGCTCCTTGCCTTGCGCGTTCTCCTGAAGCCCGGCCTCGGTCATGGCCTTTTCCAACTGCGCCGCCAGCGCTAGTTGTTCCGCGTTGCGTTTGGCGGTGGGAACGGCATGGGCGTCCAGAACTTCTTTCGGAAAACGCGCGCGGACGCGATCCACAACGCGTTGCCTGGCGGTCTGTTCAATCTTGTGAATGGCTGCTTTCAGATCTTCGACGTGCAGGTATCCGGGATAGCCGGACTTGAATCCGAAAATCGAAAACTGCGTCACGGCCGGCACTTCCCGCTCCTCGCTGGCGGCGAAGACGGCCATCATGGCGTGATAGTCGCGGCGGGTGATGGGGTCGAACTTGTGATCGTGGCATCGCGAGCAGCCGAGCGACACTCCCAGAAATGCCTCGCCCGTCGTGTCCACCACATCGGTCAACCATTCGTAGCGGATCTGATCGCCCTGCAGCGCCGCTTCGTGATAGACGGGTCCAATGGTGTAGACTCCGGTGGCAACTTTGGCGGCCAGGTGATCGAGCTTTTCCTTTGAGGGATCGAAGCCGCCGGTCAGGGAAAGGTCGTCGGGCCAGAGTTCATCGCCGGCGATCTGTTCCTGAACGAAGCGGTTGTAAGGCTTGTCATCGTTCAGGGAAGAGATCACATAGTCCCGGTAGCGCCAGGCGTTCGGGAAATAGATATCGGTTTCAAAGCCGCCGGTGTCGGCATACCTTACTACGTCCAGCCAGTGGCGTCCCCAGCGTTCACCATAACGCGGCGAAGCCAGCAGCCGGTCCACCAGCTTTGACCATGCCTGCGGATCGTTGTCATTAGCGAACTGTTCAATCTCTTCCGTGGGAGCGGGCAAGCCGTGAAGATCGAAATAAAGCCGCCGGATCAGCGTGCGTCTGTCCGTTTTGGGTAGCGGGCGCAGACCTTTTTCGGTGAGCTTGGCATTCACAAACGCGTCGATGGATCTTGAATCGGCCGGCTTGAGCTTTTTGAACGACCACCAACCGGGCTCACCCTGGTCGCCCGCGGGTTGCCACGGCGCTCCGTCGTCTATCCATTTGCGAATCACCTCGATGTCCTGCGCCGAGATCGCGTTCTTGCCGGGCGGCATTTGCAGATCGCCCGTCTTCGCAACGGCTTTTAAGAGCAGGCTTGCGGCCGCGTTCCCCGGTACAACGGACGCCCCGCGTGTTCCGCCCTTCAGTGCGCCTTCGCGCGTGCGCAAGTCAAGGCCGGACATCCGCGAAACGCCGTGGCATCCGGCACAATTTTTCTCGAGAATCCGTGGGGCGGTTTGAGCGGTCAGTGCTGCCTGAGCAAGCAGGCAGAGAACCACAATCGTTGCGCGGGCGCCGATCTTTTCCTTCGACATTAATCATCATTACACTAGAATGCGCTTCCGCAGGCAACCCCCTTGCGGGTAAACTAGACTGGACAAGCAGCTATGTTGACGATTTATTGCCCGGAGTGTAACTCGCGAAACGTGCGCTCTTCTCTTTCCAGAACTCTGGGCGAGCGCATGATGAAGGCGCTGGGCGTATTTCAGCTTCGTTGTAAGGACTGCGATGCCAGGTTTACGGGCCAGATCTGGGATCCGCGAAACGCTTTCTATGCGCGATGCCCGCGATGTTACCGGTTGGATTTGAGTACTTGGTCCATCGAATATTACCGCGCTCCCGCGCGCTGGTTGTTCTTTCTGAAGTTAGGGGCGAAAGCACATCGCTGCGAATATTGCCGTCATAACTTCGTCAGCTTCCGCCGCTGCAAGATCAAGTTCACCGGCCGCAAGCGGAATCCGGAAGCGGTTCCCGCCGAGCCCGAGAAAACGATTACGGAGTCCAAGCCATGAACACCCGCAGACATTTTCTAATTTCCTCAGTTCCAGCCCTCGCGCTCTTCGCAGCCGAAGCGAAGCCCGGTGGAAGCTTTCAACTGAAACTGCGCAGCCGCGTGGAAGCTTTCAAAGGGACCGGCGCATGGAATGAAGTCCACTTCAGCCAGCCGGTTTCAGTGAACGAAACGGCCGTGATTATCTGCGATATGTGGGACAACCACTGGTGCTCCGGGGCGGCGCGCCGGGTAACCTTGCTGGCGCCGAAGATTAACGCGACGGTTGAGATCGCACGCAGGAGCGGCCTGCGGATCATCCACGCGCCATCGGAGACGATGAGTTTTTACAAGGACGCTCCACAGCGCCGGGCGATGTTGCAGGTCCAGAAAGCAGATCCGCCGGCGGCCATCGATCTTCCGTCGCCGCCGCTTCCCATCGACGATTCCACCGGTGGCTGCGACACTACCGCCGACAAGTTCTTCAAAGCCTGGAGCCGGCAGGTCGCGACAATCCGGGTGGCGGACAACGACGTGATCTCCGACAACGGTCCCGAAGTCTATAGTCTGCTGAAGCGGGATGGAATCAGGAA
>JANXXV010000612.1 GCA_025350445.1 Bryobacteraceae bacterium
AGCGCGTGGATGGGATGCGGAAGAATAAGGATAAGGCGGAGGACGCGGCGAAGCAGCGGAACCGTCCGGTGTTTACCATGGACCGGCCGGCTAACGGCTTGCCGGAAGACCTGCGCGATCATGCGCGGCTGATGTGCGACATCATCGCCATCGCCTTCCAGACGGATAAGACCCGTGTGGCGACGTTGCTTCTGGCGCGGGATCTTTCGGCACTGTACTATCCGTTTCTGGACGTGCGCGAAGGGCATCATGCGGCGTCACACGACAACACTTCCGCCGGTTATGAACGCATCGCGAGTTTCCATTTGAGTCAACTTGCTTATCTGGCCACTAAGCTGGACAGCATGCCGGAGGGTGACGGGACGGTGCTGGATCATTCCTGCCTGATGCTCCTCTCAAACATGTGGATTGGCCGGAAGCACGACAATACCCGACTGCCACTGGTACTGGCTGGAGGGCTGGGCGGCACGCTGCAGACTGGACGCACGCTGGATTACTTGAAGGACGGGGATGAGAACCGGAAACTGTGCAGTTTGTACCTTTCGATTATGGATCGGATGGGGGTCAAGCTGGATCACTTTGGGGATGCCGAGACGCGGCTGCAACGGCTGTAGGGTTACCGGTGGCTGGAGGGTAATACGACTGTTGATGATGTGTGACGGGACTGCGTCATTCGTATACTGCCACTGAGTTCACCGGGATGGAAGGTCGATGTTTTCCGAAGCAGTTGGGCACGCGGCTACCGTGAGATCGAAGTGTTCTCAGGTTCGGGTCCACGATGGGGAGGCAAAATCCATTTCTCGAACTCGGCTGTATCTCGTTGATTCCAGAACGAGCGGCTTGAGGCAAAATGGGGTGTTTCTGCGCTTAAAGCCACTAGCCCGGCGTGGACTCGAACTCTTACCAGAACGAACTTCATCCGAGTTGAATCGCGGCAAACACTCTATGCTTCGCGGTTACGGGAGAGCCTGCTGGCCGCGATCGATCACTTCGGCGGACCCTCGCTTCAGAGCGGCAGAATTGGATGCTTTTGCTGCGAGACGAATGCCAACCAGAGTCGCGCCGTAGCACTGTCAGGGAGCCATCCCGCATCAGCGGTTCCTCTACTGTGGCCGTGGATGGGCTTTATCGCGGGCTCCGCCGCGTCAAACGTCTTCCGGCCAAAGCTATCGATCACGCCAACCTCTTCGGTTTTAAACGTTCCGAGCCAACCACGTTTTTGGTCCATTTGGCGAAGTGCAGGCGACATACCTGAGACCCGCTGCTTTACTATCGCCGCGAGCCATAACAGGATCAACTCTTTAGCGTTTGCCGTACAGCAATGCGGGGATCCGTTCTGGATGACAAAGGCCCACGGTGCACCCTGCCCGCGATATTCTCGGAAGTACTCGTAGGGCCGAGCAGTACCCGATACATTGTCCGCTCCTCCTGCAATGATAAGTTCCGGCACCCTGAGCATTCGTCGATCCAACTTCACGGTGTCTATCCCGACCGGATCGTAATGTCCCGGCGACGAAAGAACAGCTGCCGCCGTTCGATCCGGCAGCAGGGCGACCAGCCTTGCACATAACGCGCCCGCGCCCGCGCCCGAGAACCCCAAGAAGATCAGCTTGGCGCGCGATAGCTCGCCATGCCCGGTTTGACCGGCAAGCTGATCAAGTGCCCTGAGTAGTGCCGGACCAAGTCCACGCGCCGGTTCCATGTTCATGTCGCCATGGTCGTCGGGGCGTTTTCCGGGGCAATGGCCATGCAACAAGAGAGCAACGTCGAAACGACGAGCAAAGGCCGAAACGGCAGGGTCCCCATATAGATCGTGAACATCCCGGCCGCGATCAAAAATAACCCAAACAATTCGTATCTTGTGTTCAGGAGCGGGTATGTTCAGCTTGTAATCACAAGCCGAACCGATGTCTTCTTCCGGCAGTGGAGTCACCGTTGTTTCGAACTGGGCCGCTTTGATTGCGGAACATGCGGACATCAATACCAGAACGATAGCGAGGCGCTGCATGGCCATAGCTGGTATTCTAATGCACACCCGGGTTCTGGCGGGGGCAAGGCTTGTTTCCTCATCGATCATCGAACATCTCCACCACCGCCGGTACCGAAGCATACCGCGTACCGTGATAAAATACAGCAGTGGAAGAATCGATTCCGACCGGCGTGTACGAGATTCGGGCGCAATGGGACGATGAGTCTGGCGTCTGGGTGGCCGAGAGTGACGACGTACCGGGCCTTGTTGCCGAGGCCGATTCACCTAAGGTTCTGGTTCAGAAACTGAAAACGCTTATCCCCGAGTTGTTGGAACTAAACGGTGCCGTAAGCGACCGGACCGTGAGCTTCCATGTGCTGTACCGGCACGAAGACAGTGGCGTTCTCACCTTCTGATGGCCAGCTACACTCCGGGATTGAAGGAGATTCTTCGTGCGCATGGATGTCACTTCGACCGACCAGGCAAAGGTGACCACGAAATCTGGTACAGTCCGGTCACGAAACGGCGTTTCCCCGTGGACAGCAAGATCCTTTCCAGGAACACCGCCAACGCGGTACTGAGATAGGCCGGTATCGCGAAGCAATTTTGATTTGCCCGTATCTGAGTCATCGTGCATATCCCTTTGCGGGAACGGGCCTCGTACGAGGGGCCCGCTCAATCACTTGCGAGCGTATGAACCTGCTGGAAAGCCTCTCTCACCGCCGGCGGCGGAAAAACCGCAAGAGTTCGAAACGCGTCCACGATGGGGAGGCAAAATCTAACTTGTCGAGAACGTTGGACTATCAAGAAGGCGCAAGAGCTGAGCCCTTCGATTTCAGGTTCGAGCCGCTTAGGTGAACGGTCGTTGCTAAGTTAAGAAGCGCGATCGAGGATCCTGCTCGAGCGAAAGCTTCCAAGCCACTCTGTGACTTCGGCGATTTAGACCGTAGCAGAATTAGAGGGGGCGCGATCCGGCCCGGGCGAGCCAAGAAAAGCGCCACCTCTGTATCTGCCGATCCAAACAATGGGCACTGGTGGTGGTGCCGCGTTGACAGCTCCCTTTTCAGCCAAGGTCGTAGCGATCAAGGTTCATCACCTTGTTCCACGCAGCCGCGAAGTCCTTCACGAACGCCCCCTTCGAGTCGTCACATGCATAGACTTCCGCGAGGGCTCGGAGCTGGGAGTTGGAACCGAAGACGAGATCAACGACGGTGCCCGTCCACTTGAGTTCGCCCGTCGCCCGATCATGCCCCTCCAACACGCCTTCCGATGTGGCGGACTTCTGCCACTTCGTGTGCATGTCCAGCAGGTTGACGAAGAAATCATTCGTCAACGTCCCGGGCCGCTTGGTGAAAACACCGTGTTGGGTTTGCCCGAAGTTTGCATTCAGGGCACGCATGCCACCAACCAGAACCGTCATCTCGGGAGCGGTCAGGGTCATCAGGTTCGCCCGATCCACCAGCAGCTCAGCCGCCGATCCCTCGTGTCCCTTCCGCAGATAGTTGCGGAACCCGTCCGCGGCCGGCTCCAGTACGGAGAACGAATGTACATCGGTCTGCTCCTGCGTCGCGTCGGTGCGCCCCGGCGAAAAGGGAACCTTCACGTCGTGGCCGGCCTTCTTCGCCGCGGCCTCGACGGCTGCGCAGCCGCCCAGAACGATGAGGTCGGCAAGCGAGACTTTCTTCCCGCCGGACTGCGAACCGTTGAAATCCTTCCGGACCGCCTCCAGCGTCTGAAGGACCGTCGCCAGTTCGGCCGTCTGGTTGACTTCCCAATCCTTTTGCGGCGCGAGGCGCATGCGAGCCCCGTTGGCGCCGCCGCGCTTGTCGCTGCCGCGGAACGTCGACGCCGACGCCCACGCGGTGGAGACGAGCAGGGAGACGGACAGCCCCGACGAAAGGATCTGGCCCTTCAGGGTCGCGATGTCCTGCGCCCCGATGAGCTCGTGAGTCACCTCAGGCACGGGGTCCTGCCACAGCAGCGGCTCTGTCGGAACCAGCGGGCCGAGGTAGCGCGCGACGGGCCCCATGTCGCGGTGCGTCAGCTTGAACCACGCCCGGGCAAAGGCGTCCGCGAACTCCTCCGGGTGCTCGTAGAAGCGCCGCGAGATCTGTTCGTAAATCGGGTCGACTCGCAGCGCGATGTCCGTCGTCGCCATAAAGGGGGCGACGCGCCGTGAGGGGTCGTGCGCTGCGGGCACAGCGTCCGCCCCGGCACCGTCCTTCGGCGCCCACTGCTGGGCTCCGGCGGGGCTCCTCACAAGCTCCCACTCGTAGCCGAACAGGGTCTCGAAGTAGCTGTTGTCCCACGTGATCGGAGTGGACGTCCACGCACCCTCGAGGCCGCTGGTGATGGTGTCGCCGCCCTTGCCGCTGCCGAAGCTGTTCCGCCAGCCGAGGCCCTGCTCCTCGACGGGGGCACCCTCGGGCTCGGGGCCGACGTAAAGATTCGGGTCGGCCGCACCGTGGGTCTTGCCGAAGGTGTGCCCGCCGGCACACAGCGCGACGGTCTCCTCGTCATTCATGGCCATGCGCGCGAACGTCTCGCGGATGTCCCGGGCCGAGGCAAGCGGGTCCGGGTTGCCGTTCGGGCCCTCCGGGTTCACGTAGATCAGACCCATCTGGACCGCGGCCAGCGGGCCTTCGAGCTCCCGGTCGCCGGTGTAGCGTTCGTCACCGAGCCAGGTGTCCTCAGGGCCCCAGTACACGTCCTCGTCAGGCTCCCAGACGTCGACGCGACCGCCGGCGAAGCCGAAGGTTGCGAAGCCCATGGTCTCCAGTGCCCGGTTGCCAGTGAAGACGATCAGGTCGGCCCACGAGAGCGACCGGCCGTACTTCTTCTTGACCGGCCAGAGCAGTCGGCGGGCCTTGTCAAGGTTCGCGTTGTCGGGCCAGCTGTTGAGGGGCGCGAAGCGCTGCATGCCGGCGCCGGCGCCCCCG
>JANXXV010000626.1 GCA_025350445.1 Bryobacteraceae bacterium
CCCTTCGCACCCATCTGCTATAGTTCTCATATTCACCGGGCACGAAAGGAAGGTTTTCCAGTGAGCTCAATCAAAGATCCAGAGAATCCCAAGAAACCTACATCGGGCTTTTCGCGGCGTGGATTCATGCGCGGCGTCGGCCTCAGCGGAGGAGCCCTAGGTACGGGTCTCCTCGAACAAGAAGCAATAGCCGCCCCACCGGCTGCGCCAGTCTCCGGTCCCGCGGCGGTCCCCATCACGCTGCAGATCAACGGCAAAGCTGTCAAGACATCGGTCGAACCCCGCGAAACCCTGCTCGACACCATGCGCAACTCGTTGGACCTCACAGCAGCCAAGCGCGTCTGTGACCGGGGTACCTGCGGCGCCTGCACCGTCATCGTTTCCGGAAAGGTGATG
Source organism: Bryobacteraceae bacterium (assembly GCA_025350445.1). Next base: position 397 of record JANXXV010000626.1, read on the forward strand.
TACAGCTGCACCATGCTGGCCATTGATGCGCAGGGCAAAGAAATTGAAACGCTAGAAGGCATCTCGGCGAAGAACCACCCCATCATCGCCGCCTTCGTAGCCAACGACGCCCAACAGTGCGGGTACTGCACGCCGGGCTTCGTCGTCGCCTCAAAGGGGTTCCTGGATAAGCATCCAAATCCGACTTATGAAGAAGTGAAAAAGGGCCTTGGCGGCAATCTCTGCCGCTGTGGAACTTACATGGGAATCCGGCAAGCCGTAGTCGACGCCGGCAAGCAGCTCAAGGGAGGACGCAATGCCTGATTACAGCTGGCCACCAATGGAAAAACGCCGGGTCATCGGCAAGCGCACTAGCCGTCTCGACGGCCCCGCCAAGGCGAGCGGCAAAGCGAAGTATTCGTCCGATCTGAATCCTCCGGGTTTGTTGCAGGCAGCAATGCTTACTTCGCCCCACGCTCATGCCCGTGTGAAGAGCGTCGATATCGGTGCCGCGCAGAAATTGTCCGGAGTCACCGCCGTCCGCGTCATCTCCGGACCAGGCACCGAAGTTCAATGGGCAGGCACTGAAATCGCGATGGTGGCGGCCACCTCGGAAGCCATTGCGCGAGATGCCGTAGCCCTCATTAAAGTGGATTACGAAGTGCTCCCTCACATTGTACGCGAGGACGATCTGGGTAAGGTGGGCAACCGCGCCAAGGCAGCCGGCGAGCAGGTAACGGGCGATCCCGATGCCGCTTTCAAAGAAGCGGACGCTATCTCCGAAAATCTCTACTCCATTCCCGTAATCACCCATTGCTGCCTGGAACCGCATGGCCAAGTGATCGCCATGAACGGCGATAAGGTCAACTACTGGCCGTCCACCCAGGCCGTATCCACGGTTGGCGGCGATCTGGCCAAAGGCCTGGAAATTCCCGCAGCCAACGTTCACGTCCAGATGGATTACATGGGTGGCGGTTTCGGCGGCAAGTTCCCAGCCGACCGCTGGGGCATCGAAAGCGCGCAACTCTCCAAGGCCAGCGGCGGCAAGCCGGTTAAGTTCTTCCTCGATTGCGAGACGGAACTCACCATCGCCGGCGTCCGCCCGTCCGCATTCGCCAACATCAAACTCGGCGCAAAGAAAGACGGCACCATCATCGCCTGGCAGTCGCAATCCTGGGCCAGCGGCGGCTTCGGCGGCGGCGGCATGCCTCCACTTCCATACGTATATAACAAGATCCCGAACTACCGCCTGAACCACACCGCGGTCTCGCTCAACGCCGGTTCCGCCCGTGCCTGGCGCGCGCCTAACAATCCGCAGGCGTCGTTCCTCACCTGCTCCGCGATCGACGATCTCGCCGCCAAACTGAACATGGATCCGCTGGACCTGTTCCTCAAGAACGTCGGCCTCACCATCCGCCCCGACACCTACCGCTTGCAGCTAAACAAAGCGGCGGAGATGATCGAGTGGAAGAAGAACTGGCGTCCGCGCGGTGAGAACAAGGACGGGTTCATGCGCCGCGGTCTCGGCATCGGAATCTCCACCTGGGGCGGAGCCGGACATGCCAGTAAAGCCCGCACCACAATTCACCCGGACGGCTCGGTTGAAGTGGAACTCGGCAGCCAGGACATCGGCTCAGGCACCCGCACGGTCATCTCGATGGTCGCCGCCGAAACACTCGGCCTGCCCATCAGCATGATCAAGGTGAAAATCGGTGACAATCTATACCCGGTTTCCGGTCCCTCCGGCGGTTCCACAACGGTAGGCGGCGTATCGTCCTCCACCCGCAAAGCCTCGGTCAACGCACTTCAAAAACTTTACGACATTGTCGGTCCCATCCTCAGCGCTCCCCCCGATCGCCTCGAAGCGGTGGACGGCAAGATCCGCATGATCGGCAATCCGGACAAGGGCATGTCGTGGCAGCAGGCCTGCCAAAAGCTAGGCGTCAACACCATCACCGAAATGGGTGAGAACGATCCGAAGAAAACGGAAGGCCTGAACACGGGCGGCGCATCCGGCATCCAGATGGCAGACGTTTCCGTCGACATCGAAACCGGCGTAGTGAAGATGAACAAACTGGTTGCTGTTCAGGATTGCGGTCTCGTCATCAATCCGAAAACCGCCGAAAGCCAGGTGCTGGGCGCCTGCATCATGAGCATCTGTTCCGCGTTGATGGAAGAGCGCGTAATGGATCAGCAAACCGGTCGCGTACTCAACGCCGACATGGAATTCTATAAGCTGGCCGGCATCGCCGATATCGGCGACATCGTTGTCAATATGGACATCTCGCCGGAAAACGACAAACGCGGCGTCATCGGCCTTGGTGAACCGCCGGCGATTGCGGGGATCGCGGCCATCGCCAACGCAGTCGCAAACGCAATCGGTGTAAGGGTACCGTCGGTCCCGCTCATCCCGAGCCGTGTACTGGCGGCGCTCAATGGCAGGAGGAACGCGTAATGCAAAATTTCGAGTACGCAAATCCCAAGACGATTCAGGAGGCCACGGCGCTGCTCGGCGCCAGTTGGTCCGACGCGAACGTGCTGGCCGGCGGCACCGACCTCATCAGCCTGATGAAGGAGGAACTGGCTACTCCCAAGCGCGTAGTCAATATCAAGGGCATCAAAGAACTCGGCGGCATTCATAAGAGCGGCGGCGGCCTGCGCATCGGCGCCACCGTCACCTTCGATGAACTTCTTGAGAACGTGGCTGTCCGCGCAGAATACCCTTCGTTAATAGAAGCGGCGCATGGCATATCCAGCCCGCAAATCCGCAACATGGGAACGGTAGGTGGCGACCTTTGCCAGCGCCCGCGCTGCTGGTACTTCCGTGGCGGAGAAGGTCTGCTCGGCATGAAAAACGGCAAGAGCCTGATCCCCGGCGGCGAGAATCGCTACCACGCCATTTTCGGCAACGGCCCGGCCTACTTCGTAAGCGCTTCCAGTCTGGCACCCGCCTTAATCGCTCTGGGCGCGAAGTTCAAGCTAGTCTCCGCTTCGGGAAACCGCGAAGTGTCGGCAGAGAAATTCTTCGTCGCACCTGAAAACGAGAACACCCGCGAAATTGTCCTCGCGCCGAACGAGATTCTGACCGAGATCGTCATTCCGGTCGCAAAGGGCGTCAAGAACGCCACCTACGAAGTGCGTCACAAAGAAGCGCTCGATTGGCCGCTCGCCACCGCTTCCGTCGCGCTCACCATGAAGGGCAACACCGTAGCCAGCGCCCGCATCGTACTCGGACACGTAGGCCCGGTCCCCTATTCCGCCTCCGCCGCCGAGAAATGGCTGGCCGGCAAAACAATCACCGAGAGCGCGGCTGACGAAGCCGGCAAGGCCGCGGTGGCCGACGCGAAACCGCTCAGCCAAAATGAATACAAGGTACAACTGGCAAGGGTCGCGGTGAAGCGCGCATTGTTGGAAGCAGCCGCAAAGAAGGCATAAGCAGTATGGAGCGCGCAGGTCTGGTAAATATCGACGAGGATCGCTGTTCCAACCTGCGCTGGAAGGGCATGTTCATCCCAGCCGAGTGGGACCCTACGGTTCCTCACGGCAACGACCGGCTCTTCTGGTGCCACAAAACGCAAATGTGCCTGGGGCTCGACGGCAAGTTAGCGGACGACTACGAATGCCACGAAGGCCGCGAGTGCTATCGAGCCTTATAATCTAGGGTAAACTGGTAAAAGAATCACTTGGAGGTTCACGCATGAAGAAATTGATTGCAGCCGTCTCCCTGGCGGCATCTACACTGATGGCCGCCAGCTTACCGCCCACCCGCAGCAGCGTGCAGGGCGATTACGTGGAAGCCCGAACCGCGGACGTCTACACGGGTCCGTGCTTTGCCAACGCCGAAGTCGATCTGGTTGGCAACCTCGCCGTGTTCGGCTGGAAAGTGAAGAAGGGCGAATGGGAAGGCGTCAATGTGGACGGCCTGTCCGTCATCGGCGTAGTTAAAGCCAGCGGCACTCTGGGATACATCCATAGCAACGCGTACCCGGTGAAGTCCGTCATCATCGTGGACGAGCGCGCCACCCCGGTGCAGCGGCTGGCCCTTGAAAGCTTTGCCAAGAAAATGGGTGGCAAGCTGCTGACCGACGTAGTCCGAGTAGACGTATCCCCCATCGAATTCACCCTGGAAGGCGACAGCATCCACAGCGCGAAAGCGAAGCTGACCGCCGGAACCCTGGCCGCCATTGAAACCCGCGCCATGCAGGAAGGCGATCACCTCTGCCATAACGAAGAGACTTGGTATGAGCCGCTCACGAA
>JANXXV010000654.1 GCA_025350445.1 Bryobacteraceae bacterium
GTAGCGGATTCATGCGCGCCAACCGGCTCAAATCTCTGTTCTTCTAAAGCGCGCAGTACTTTCGCCTGCGTCTTGAGGCTCATGTCGCCCACTTCGTCCAGGAAGAGGGTCCCGTTATCGGCCTTGCGCAACTTTCCTACTTTATCTTCGCTCGCGCCGGCGAAGCTGCCTTTGCGGTGGCCGAACAGCTCGCTTTCGATCAACTCTTCGGGGATGGCGGCGCAGTTTACTTCGACAAACGCTTCACGGGCGCGCTGGCTGCTTTCATGAATGGCATGCGCCACCAATTCCTTTCCCGTTCCGCTCTCGCCGAAGATCAGCACGCGGCCGTTGGTGGCGGCCATCAGGGCCAACTGCTGGCGCAGCGCTTTCATAGGAACGCTCTCGCCGATGATGCGCAGCTTGCGGTCCTCTTTGATGCGCTGTACTTCGAGCTCAAGCTTTCGCTGCTGGATGGCGTTCTTCAAAACCACGGTCACCTTCTGAATGGTGAGCGGTTTTTCGATGAAGTCGAAGGCACCGAGTTTTGTCGCCTTGACCGCGGTCTCGATATTGCCGTGTCCGGAGATCATCACCACCATCGGGCGGTCGGTGAAGGCAATCTCCTGGATGCGGGCGAGAGTCTCCATGCCGTCAATGCCGGGCAACCAGACGTCCAGCAGAATTACTTCGAAGCGCTGCGCCCGCAAGCGCTCGAGACAAGCCTCGCCATCGGCAACCGCGTCTACCAGGAATCCTTCGTCCTGCAGGACTCCGGTTAAAGATGTTCGAATACCCGGCTCATCATCCACGACTAGCACGCGCGGGTTTCTCATGCGCGGCTCTCAGACGGTTGGAGTTCCGAATCGCTGGCAATGAGGGTGGCGATCTCCACGATGAATCTGGCGCCGGAGGGTGTGTTGTCTTCGACGCGGATGTTTGCGTTGTGGTCGGCGATGATGCGGTTGACGATGGCCAGGCCCAGGCCGGTGCCGCGTCCTTTGGTGGAGAAGTATGGCAAGAAGAGTTTTTCCTTATCCTCGGGTGAGATGCCGCAGCCGGTGTCGGCGATGATGAGTTCGATGGAATCGGGCGTGGGCGCGCTGGTACGAATGGCCAGGCCCTTCACCAAGGAATCTTGCATGGCTTCGGCGGCGTTATCGACCAGGTTCACTACCGCCCGGCGGAACTGCTCGCGGTCGATGTTGACCTGCGGTAAGCCGGCTGCAAGATCCTTGCGTACTTCGATGCCGTCCAAGCGGCCGGCGAAGACGCTGAGAGCGCTTTCCACTACCTCGTTCAAATCGGATGGGACGGGTTGGGCCGCGGGAAAGCGCGAGAATTGAGCGAACTCGTCCACCAGCGTTTTCACGCTTTCCACTTCACTCGAAATAGTGGTGGAACATTCGCGCAAGATGCGTATTGTATCGGGGCCGATGCCGCGATCGAGCTGGCGTGCGATTCTCTCGGCGCAGAGGGCAATCGGGGTGAGCGGGTTCTTGATCTCATGCGCGATGCGGCGGGCCACTTCATGCCAGGCGGCAGCTTTTTGTCCGCGGAGCAGGTCGCTGGTGTCTTCGAGGACCAGCACGTAACCGGAGGTGACATTGTCGTCGAGAGAGGCGACGGTGGCGGACAGGTGGACTACGCTGTGCTCGGTGTGAAGCTCAAACTGACCGGCCGCGATCCCCATGCGGCGGGCGCGATTCATCAGATAACGGATTTCGGCGGCATCCTCCTTGGTGAAGAGTTGTTCCAGGCGAGTGGCACGTTCTACCAACTCGGCTGAGAAAATTCCCTTCAGCGCACGGTTTCCCCTTTGAATGCGCCCGTCGGAGGTAAGCGACAAGACGCCGGTGGGAATGCTTTCGAGGATCGCCTCGGTGAAACGGCGGCGGTTTTCGAGCTCGCGGCTGTTGGCCTCCAGGTCCTGGGTCATTTCATTGAAGGCGCGGACCAGGCTGGCGAGTTCGTCGTTGGCGCCGACGCGGACGCGGTAGGCGAGGTTGCCGGAGCGCACCTGTTGCGCCGCGCCTAACAATGCCGAGATGGGAACGCTGATCTGCTTGGCGAAAAAGAGCGCGATCCAGGTGGAGATGAACACCACGAACAGCGTGATGAGGGACAACATTTGCAGCGACACTAAGCGAGTTTTTTTCTGGTCGGCCGAGAGTTTCAGGTATTGCTGCACGGCGGCGTTAATTTGGATTTGCGTCTTGGCAAGATCGATGGGCAGGGCCGAGCGAAGCACGAGTGTGCCTTGCGAGATGGCGGCCTCGACGGTGGTGATCTTTGGGATATCCGGTTTCTTGTGGGGAGGGGCATCGCAGAGCTGGTTGCGGGTGCCGTCGTTGGTGCGGATGAATAGCTCCTCCACTTTTTGTTCGGTGCAGAGTTGCTGAAGCGTGCTTGACTCCAGATCCGGCACGGCGGCGAACCAGTCCGCCTGGGCTTGCGCCTTGGCGCGGGATTCGTTCTCGATGGCTTCGCCGATGCGGACGTAGTTCATGTTTACGTCGCTGGCGGGTTTGCTGAACCACTTATTCAAGTTGTGATTCAAAATGCCGTAGCTGTAGACAACCAGGAAGACCACGGGGGTGACGCTGAGCGCGAGCGCGCCGAGGACGAGTTTGGTGCGGATGCGCGAGCCTTCGCGGTTACTATGGCGTTCAATGTATAGCTTGATGAAGTTCCGCACCAGCATGAAGGCGAGGGTGACGGTCAGCAGGAAGATGAGGGTGGAGACGGCCCAGATGACGTAGGTCTGTTCGGGACTGGAGGGACCAAGATCGCCGAGGCTGGAGGACCCGAGCCAGACGATGGCGGTGACCAGAATGGCGAGCAGGACGACGCCGGCTGTGTACATTACCCGCTTGCGCATGGGT
>JANXXV010000022.1 GCA_025350445.1 Bryobacteraceae bacterium
CTGGGCGAAAACAGCCGGACTCCCAAGTTTCTACTCCAGCCACTTGATGCTGGTGGGCGGCGTGTTGGCGCAGGCGATGGAATCCGTCATACCGGACGCAATCAGAGCGCAGGCATTTTCCGTGGCGGTGCGCTGCGCCTGCTGCTTGGTTGCGGCGGATGCGGTGCGGCAATCGGTGCGGCCCAGGTAGGCTACGCAGACTTCTACACGATAATGCTTCTGACCGAGCGTTAAGTAGAAGAGCAGGCCGATGAAGGCGATGCCGCCGATGATGAAGTAGATGGGTTTCATGCGTGGGCAGCTTCCGCAAAGAAGTTACCCATGCGGCGGAACTTGGCGTAGCGGTGATTGATGAGCTCTTTGGACGATAGCTTTGTGAGTTCCGCGAGCGCGTGCCGCAGTGTTTCGCGCAGGGCATCGGCCGCCATGTCGGGGTCCAGGTGCGCGCCGCCTTCGGGTTCGGGGATGATGCCGTCCACGATGCCCAGCTTCAGCAAATCGGGCGCGGTCAACTTTAGTGCCGCGGCGGCCAATTCCGCCTTGCCCGAATCGCGCCAGATGATGGCCGCGCAGCTTTCGGGAGAGATCACGCTGTAGATGGCGTTTTCCATCATGTAAACACGGTTGGCGACGCCCAGCCCTAGGGCTCCACCGCTGCCTCCTTCACCGATTACCACGGTAATGACAGGCACGCCCAGGCGGGACATTTCGCGGAGGTTCACGGCAATGGCTTCGGCCTGGCCGCGCTCTTCGGCGTCAATACCGGGGTAGGCTCCGGGGGTGTCAAGCAAGGTAACGATCGGCCGGTTGAACTTGGCTGCCAGGCGCATGACGCGCAACGCCTTGCGGTAGCCTTCGGGCTTGGGCATGCCGAAGTTGCGGAGAAGCTTCTGTTTGGTATCGCGGCCCTTTTGCTGGCCGAGTATCATGACCGGCTGCCCTTCGAACACGGCCATTCCAGAGACGATGGCGGCATCGTCGGCATAGGCGCGGTCGCCGTGAAGTTCCAGAAAAGACGGGCTGAGCCGGTGGATGTAATCGAGGGCGTGAGGGCGCTTGGGATGCCGTGCCAGTTGCACGCGTTCCCAGGAGGGATTGGGCGGCTTCGGGGGTTCTTCTAAGAGTGGCTGGTTCGGGTCGGACATTTGTGATTGTCAGCTCGCTAGAATTTCGAGGGATTCCGGTCCGCAGATGCGCTCCACTTCGGCGCGGAACTCTTTGTCTGGGCGAACGCGAGTCGTCACGTCCAGGATAACTGAAAAGTCGCGCGGCTTCTCGATTTTCAGGCGGACCTCGGCGGTGCCGGGTTTCTTCGAGAACAGATCGTTGAGCGCCTGCGCCTTGTCTCCGTTCTGATTGCCGTTCTGCGTGATCGGCACGCGGATGGCGATTACGGATGCCAGCGGCACGCGGGCTACCTCCAGCGGGATGATGCTTTGGGCGGAGACTTTGGTGGTGCCGCCTTCATCGGGCAAGGCGAGACCTTTCACCATCACCGCGCTGTCTTCCACCAGGCTGGAGAGCACGCTATCGTATTGCATGGCGAAGGCCATCGTCTCAATGGAGCCTTGCAGGTCTTCGAGCAGGAACGAGGCCCAGGGCTTCTGCTCCTTATTGCGGCGGCGCTGCAGGCCGGTGATGATGCCGCATACTGTGACTTCCACTCCTTTGGCCAGACCTTCGATGGTTTCGCTGTTATGAGTGGCCAGTTCCTTCACCTTGTCGATGTACTCGTAGAGCGGATGGCCGGTTACGTAGAAGCCGAGCATCTCCTTCTCGCCGGCCAGCTTGACGCGTTCGGTCCAATCCGGGAGTTTCGGAAGCGGGGGCTCGGGTTCCTCTTCGGCTCCAGCCATCATGGCGAACAGGCCGGTCTGGCCGCTGAGGCGATCTTTCAACGCACGGGCGCCGGTCTCCATGGCGGTGTCGATGGCGCCGAATTTTTGAGATCGCGTACCTTCCAGCGAATCGGTTGCACCTGCTTTGATAAGCGCTTCGATCATGCGGCGGTTGACGGACGTGAGGTCTACCCGTTCGCAAAAGTTGTAGAGCGATTTGAAGGGGCCGTCTTTATCGCGGACGGCTGTGATGGAATCGACGGCCGAGCCGCCTACGTTCTTGATGGCCGAGAGTCCGAAACGGATGGCGTTGCCGTCGGGCGTGAAGTCTCTATCGCTCTTGTTGACGTCCGGCGGCAGGACGTTGATGTCCATGTCGCGGCATTCGTTGATGTACTTCACGACCTTGGTGGCGGTGCCGGTTTCCGATGTTAGCAGCGCCGACATGAAGTCCAGCGGGTAGTGCGCCTTCAGATAGGCGGTGACGTAGGCGAGATAGGCGTAGGCGGCGGAG
>JANXXV010000666.1 GCA_025350445.1 Bryobacteraceae bacterium
TACGGCAACGCCAACGGCAATTCAGGTTGCCGGAGGCGGTACGGACGGGCCGCCTCCGTTGGCTCCAGGAGACAAGATTCTGATCGTTTCCGGAAAGCTCACTGTTCAGGTGGATATCGATTCGCCGCCCGGCAGCGGCAATTCCGTTCTCACCAGTTTCGGTTCGCAAACGTCAGGGCAACCTCTTGTGAGCGCGAAGCAGCAGCATAAGCGGCGTCACTACCTGGTGGCTGCCGCTCCACCGGTTGATTCGGTGACGGTAATTCTGCATGGAAATACCAGCACGCCATTCGACGCGGCAAATACGCCGAGTTCCTATACGCAGATCCACATAAAATAGGGAGCAAAGGATGGCGGACGCCCTCGTACGCACGGGCTCCCTGGTCGCGCTTTACGTAGACGGGGCTGACGGTCGATGCAACTCGCCGTGCAGCCAGGCCCGGGCAAGAATCCAGTCGCGTCTCACCGTGCGCGGGGAAATCGCCAGCACCTCCGCAGTCTCGTCTTCCGTAAGACCGCCGAAAAAGCGCAGCTCGACCACTCGGCATTGGCGCGGGTCGAATTTCTCCAAACGGATCAGCGCCTCATCAATCGCCACCACTTCATCCAGCCGTTCTTCCGAGATCGCCAGCCCGTCGGTCAATTCCACCTGCTGGCGGTCGCCCCCGCGCTTGGCCGCCTTGCGCATCCGCCCGTAATCCACCAGAATGCGCCGCATCGATTGTGCGGCGGCAGCGTAAAAATGAAGACGGTTTTTCCACTCGATGCCGGCGTCGCCCAGCAGTTCCATGTACGCTTCATTCACCAGTTCGGTGGCTTGTAGCGTGTGCCCGGAACGCTCGCGCCCCAGGGATCGCGCGGCGATGCGGTGCAGTCTGGGATACACCACTTCGATCAGGCGCGATTCGGCGGCTCGGTTGCCCGCCCGGAGTTCATCGAGAAGTCGCGTAACTTCACCCGCCGCGTCCGCCATTCAGATTTACTCTCTCACATATGCATGGTGGACTGCTAACGGGCATAGCGCCTTGTCATTCCATTTTCCGCTCTCCCGCCTCAGGCCGGTGATAATGTGTCCGCGGGAGGCATTGATGAAACCCTGCACCAGACGCAAATTTCTGAGGCCCGGCCTCGCCTTTTCCGCGTTCGGGACCACTGGAGTCAGCCTCGCCGCCCCGCCTGCGAATCGCACCGCGACCCGCTGGGTTTCCCTTGGGAATACACGCGTAAGAGTCACCCGGCGACGTCAACGGGGTGGTCACGTACGCTAAGACTGTCCATGTCCGGGGCGCCGGAGCCAGCCTTTTCACCCGGGCCGGGGACCGTGAAGCCGCAATGAAATTCCCCATTAATCTGAAGGGCGGTCGATTGCGTGATCCTTGGATTCAAGAACACCGCGGAAATGGACGAAGCAATCTACCGCATAAGCCGCATAATGAAGGTCCGATACAGCCATTTGGACGTTCTACTTGCTGACCGCTGTTTCGCTTACGCAGAAAGGAGCCAGCCCTCCATCGTCCCTACCGGGTCTGGGGGGATTTGTGGAATCCGCTGATCTTTCGCTTAGCGGCATTGGCTATAACCGTAAATCCGTGCCTGGTACGGCCGGTTCGGTTGTCCATGGGATTAGCGGTGATCTTGCTCGGACTGTCGTTCTTCCATCGCTGGCGCAAACGCGCGGCAATCCGCTGGCCGCTGGCCGAAGCTGCCAGTCCAGCGGACGGCAACCAGGTCACTTCGACCGGAATGCCGGCTGCATGACCAAGGGATGGTTGCAAGCTGGAAACGCCACTTTCCCTGACCAGGATCAAAGCCAGGGATTTCCCCTCCTGAGACTGGAACTCCAGCCGCAGCCCGGACTGGACGAGCTAAGACTGTTCTGCGTCCGCGCCCAATACTCGCCCGAGCCGGCGCCCCAAGAGTAGTACAACTAGACCTCCGGATGCAGCAATGGCAGCATGCAGCGCCCAGAACTCGATCGGGCTCATTCGCTCATAGAATCCGCCGATCCAGCCAACCAAATTGTTGGCGACAAACAGGCTCATGAAAGCAATCCCCATCATCGTGGCGTTCACTTTTGCCGGCGCGGCACGCGATACCAGCGCCAGTAATGTGGGCCAATAATACATGAAAGAAATACCGGTTCCCAAGCAGTAGAGGGCCGGCCATATCGGGTGAACGAGTTTACGCGCCGAGCTTAGTATCGCTACAACCAAAATTAAGTTGTTCACGGCGCCAAGACAGGCGCCAATTCCGATCTTCGAGAGATCGCCCGGCTCCATCCGGCGCGACGCCTGCCAACTCCAAAGCAAGAACAGGAGCGGCGCAACGACGATGGAACTCAGTGCTTCCAGCGAGTTGTACCACGGGATCGGGATCGTATAGCCCCCAACTTGCCGGGCGACATGCTGTTGGATCCACACGGGAAACACGTTGAACTGTTGGTACTGACTGACCCCGTTAAAAATTGTGATCACGATAACCGCTCCGATCGCAAGCGTTGTACGCCACTCGCCAGCCGTGAGATTGCCATGGTGCCGATTGTGGCTGACGACTCTTGCCGGTAAGTGGCGATAGCCGTATAAATAGGTTGCCAGGCCCGCCAGCATGAACAGCCCCGCAACTCCAAAGCCGAAATGCCAACCATAGATTTGTGCCAGCAGACCGCAGACCAATGGTCCCAGCACCGCCCCGATGTTGATTCCGGTGCTGAAGATGGTAAAACCGCGGGTGCGCCGCGCCTCGTCGTTGCGTGGGTAAAGCGCGCCTACCTGAGCCGAGATATTGCCTTTTAGAAAACCGGAACCTGTGACCAGGAGCAAAAGCGCCAGCAGAAACGATTGCTCGAATGCCATCGCAACATGCCCGGCGCTCATCAACAACGCACCCGTCACCACGGCGTTTCGCTGCCCGATCCAGCGATCGGCAACCAGGCCTCCCAGCATAGGAGTGAAATACACAAAGCCGGTGTACAGTCCGAAAATGCTTGAGGCAAGCGCCTGCGGCGATTGCGGGCCAACCAGCGATTCCATCGCGGAACGAAACCCTGCAAACCCGGCGACATTTTCAACGTGGCCGGGCAACAGCAGTTGGTTGATCATATACAGCACCAGCAGCGCCGTCATTCCGTAGTAGGAGAAACGCTCCCAGGCTTCTGTAAAAGCCAGATAGAAAAGTCCCTTGGGATGCCCCAGGAAGGCGCGCTCATCGCTGTGCGTCAGAATGGATTCGGCTGTTCCCATACGATCGCTCAAGCTTAGCGCACAGCAAGAACTGAGGCGTTTGCCGCAAGGCCCAGTCCGTTACCGGCGAGACGAGCCGCTGTGAGCTGCTGCGGGGACAAGGGCTGCCGCCCCTTTCTCCGCTAGCAGCATCCTTCCTTCGCTGTGCTTCACACAGGTTTCTCTTGACGAAGCCGAACACTTCTTGCACAATCGAGATGCCATCGCCGCTATGCTCCGATGGTGTTCGGGATCATCCCGGAATGCCGTTCGGCTTCGCCGGAATCCTCAGGAAGCCACGTTGCGACCGCTCGCGCCACGATCCAAATTCGAAAGGAAGGTAAGAACATAATGAAACCACGAATCGGTCTACTGCTCGGCGATCCATCCGGGATCGGTCCCGAGATCGCCGCAAAACTCTTGTCCTTCCCGGAAACAACTTCTCTTGCCGGGATACTCGTACTTGGCGACCAACGGCTGCTGCCGCCACCCCTGCGGGGAATTCCGATCCTCGACTGGCGCCTCTCCGATCCATCCGAATATCCATTGGCAACCGCAAATGCCGTCTCCGGCGCTTATGTCCTCGGTGTCCTGCGATTTGCCGCCGAAGTAATCGGGCGCAAGGAAATCGACGCCCTGGTCTACGCGCCGTTGAACAAAGCCGCCATGAAGATGGCCGGCATGCACGAAGAGGATGAAATGCATTTCCTGGCCAACCAGTTGGGCTATTCCGGTTACATGTCGGAAATCAATATTTGCGGCGCACTGTGTACCACCCGCGTCACGTCACACGTTCCACTCCACGCCGTAGCCGGCCTGATTACCCGCGAAAGAGTTCTCGATGCAACCCGTCTGATTCACCGGACGTTGATCGCAAATGGAAATGCAGCGCCCCGCATTGCAGTGGCCGCCCTGAACCCACACGCCGGCGAGGGTGGACAAATGGGAACCGAGGAGATTACTACAATCGGTCCCGCCATCGCACAGGCAAGATCGGAAGGGATCTTAGCGGACGGTCCATTCCCGGCGGATACTGTCTTCCTGGCGGCCCGCAACGGCCGGTTCGACGCCGTAGTTACCATGTATCACGATCAGGGCCAGATAGCGACCAAGCTCCTGGGCTTCGAACGCGGCGTAACCGTCCATGGCGGTCTGCCCCTGCCAATCACCACTCCCGCCCACGGCACCGCCTTCGACATCGCCGGGAAAGGAATCGCTTCGGCCAGCGCGATGCAGGAGGCTTTCAAAACAGCAGTCCGCGGCTTCCATTAGTCCAATCGCGCCGCTACTCCCAACCATTCATTTCCGTCAACCATTCCGGCGGAAAGTCCATCCTCAAAGCAGCCAGCGCATTTTCCAAATGCCCGATGGTTCTCGCCCCCACCAGCACGCTCGTCACTGCGTGATTCTGAAACACCCACCCCATCGCCAGACGCACCGCCGGCACGCCAACCCGCGCAGCCATTGCCCGCAGCAGTTCCACAATCCGAAAGTTCCGTTCACTAAAATAGACATCCGCATGTCCGGGCACCACGTCAAATCGCGACCCCTTCGGAAACGCCGCCCGGTCCCCCGTATACTTGCCCGTGAGAAATCCCGCGCTCAACGGGCTGTACGTAATCACCCCGATATTCTCGCGAACACACAACGGCACCAGGTCTTGCGCAATGCCCGGCGCCGCCAGGTTGTAGTTCGATTCAATAGCGTCAATGCAATGAAATCCGCCAACCCGGCAGGCTTCTACCGTAGCCCGCAGTTGTGGCGCGGTGAAGTTGCTGCATCCAGCCGCTCGCGCTCCACCCGACTTCACCGCCTCATCCATCGCCGCAACCGATTCGTCCAAAGCGGTTGCAGCGTCAAACTTGTGGAACATGTAAACATCCACACAGCCGCTTCGCAAACGCTGCAGACTAGCCTCCAGCGCCTCCTTCACATGAGCTCGCGTGAAGTTCGCGAAAACTTTCGTCAACAGCACAACTTCCTTGCGCACACAACGAGATTCCAGCCATTTGCCAATGATCTTCTCCGACGAATGCATCTCGCCACTCACTTCTCTCTCATCTGCTACTCCCAGATATTGGCGCCGGGATTCTCTCGACTGCCCGCCTCCATAAGCCTCGGCGGTGTCGAACAGAGTGATGCCTGACTCCATGGCGAAATCCATGATTCGGAACGCGGTCTCTTCGTCGATTTCACGCCCGAATGTGGCGCATCCCAAGCCGATCCGCCCTACGCGAATCGCCGATTGGCCAAGTACCCGCGCGTCTCCCGGAGTCATTGCAATGACCCGATCGTCAGTTCGGTAAACACTTTGAAATGGAACAGGCCGTCTCTTTCAATGAGCGCGCCAGCGAGAGCATAGTCGCCGGTTTGATCTGTGCCGTAGTGCCCGCCACGCTGATGGCCGCCACCACCTCGCCATCTGCCCGGCTGATCGGCACGGCCACGCAACGAAATCCAATTTCGTGCTCCTCGTCGTCCAGCGCATACCCCCGGCGCGCGCACGTTGCCAGATCCCGCAGCAATTCATCGCACGAGGAAATCGTCTTCTCGTTGTGCCGCGCCAACCCATGGCTTTTTACGAATTCCAACAGCTCCCGTTGCGGCAGATGCGCTATCAACGCCTTTCCCAGACCCGTGCAGTGCAACTCCATCCGCTTGCCAATCCAACTGGCCAGCCGCGGGGAGCCGCACGGTTCCATCTTGGA
>JANXXV010000691.1 GCA_025350445.1 Bryobacteraceae bacterium
GTTTCCTTTCCGGCGCCCAGCGCGCTAGAGTAAGGGTAACGGTGTATTTTCTAGCCCCCAAATCGCTGCTAACCGCGCTGATCGCTACGGTGCTCGCAACCGGTGGCTGTTTACCGTGCCCCAGGCTCTTTGCCGCGGACCTCTCGAAACGGAGTTGCTGCAATTCGAAGGGGGAATGCAAGAGACCAAGTCCTGGGATTCCAGCCAATCAGCCATGCACTTTGCAGTTGGCGGACACTCAGTCCGAACCACCGCAGCATTCGGACCGTCTGGCCGATGGCTGTCTGGCTGAAACCGGTGAGCCCGTTTTGGACTCCTCACCTCCGTCCTACTTCGCGGTCGAGGTTCAGGGCGCAAGCGCTATCGATTCCTCTCCACCCCGGCTCTTCCTACTCCACCTCTCCCTATTGATCTGATCGGCGCGTCCTTAGGCCCGATTCTCCGGCCCAATCTTTGTGCCGGTGGTTGATTCAATTAGGAGTGAACCCGACGTGTATCTATTCAGGACACTACTCGTTCCGCTGCTTTGCGCCACGGCTATGCCGTCGCCCGCACAGGACACCTTGAGCCTAGACGAGCTCCTCACAGAGGCTCTCAACAGCAACCAGGAGATCCTCGCTGCCCAAAAGCGCTACGAAGCGGCAAGGCAGCGGCCGAATCAGGAGAGTAGTCTGCGCGACCCAATGTTTTCGCCGGGGTATGCGAGCAATGGCGCCCCTTGGCCCGGCGCGCGTCTGGGCATCGAACCGACCAGCAACATCGGTTTTATGATTTCTCAGGAGATCCCCGGTCCGGGGAAGCGGCGTCTGCGCGGAGAAATCGCGGCGAAAGACGCTGACGCTGAGTTTCAACAGTACGAGGCGGTGCGGCTGAGCGTGATCTCGCGCGTGAAGCAGGCTTTCCATCGCCTACACCACACCTCAACCGCACTGGATCTGCTGAGCCGCGGTAAGGATCTGCTGACAAGATTCCTGCGGATTTCGGAATTACGCTACTCAACGGGCAAGGCCATGCAGGCGGATATATTCCGGGCTCAGACCCAGCTTTCGCTATTGCAAACGAAAATCTTACGCATGCAGCAAGATCAGCGGTCTGCCCAGGCGGAATTAAACAGCCTGCTTAATCGCCGGCCCGGCTCGCCCTTGGGTATCGCCAGCCGAGGTCCCGTGCAGCCGTTGACGGCAACCGTAGAAGAGATACTCGAAATCGCGCTGGCGCGATCCCCCGCAATTCGCCGCGACGAACAGATGATCCAGAAGAACGAACTCAGCGTGAACCTGGCTCGTAAACAGCTCCGGCCGGACTACACCATCGCGGCCGGCTACTTCAACATGGGCCGGATGCCTTACATGTTCCAATTTCGCGTGGATATCCCGCTGCCAATCTACTCAGGCCGCAAACAGATCCCGGCCATTTCCGAGCAAGCTTTTCGGCTGAGCGAATCGCGGCGGAACTTCGAAGCCGCGCGGCAAGATCTTCAGTTCCGGATTCGTGATGCTTATGCGCAGCAAGAAACATCTTTTCAGCTTCTGACACTTTATCAGGACACCATATTGCCGCAAGCTCAGCTCACGGCTGACTCGTCTCTTGCTTCCTACCAGACCGGTGGCGCCGATTTCCTGTCCGTGCTGACGAACCTGTCAAGCACTATCGATTACGAAGAACGATACCACGAGGAGATGCTTTCCTACTGGGTTGCAGTGATCAAGCTCGAGGAGTTGAGCGGTTCGCAGCTTCTGAAATGAGGGGGACCGGAATGAAGAAGAGTTTACGCATCATTATGGCCGTCGCCCTATTGGCTGTATCGTTTGTCGCCGGACATGGCTACGGGCGTTGGTATGGGAAGGGCGTGTCCAGCGGCGCTGAAAAGGGCGGACGCAAGATTCTTTACTACGTGGATGCCATGCATCCCTGGTACAAATCGGACAGGCCTGGAATTGCTCCCGATTGTGGAATGAAACTTGAGGCCGTTTACGCGGATGGCGGCGCGCCTGCCGCTGCGCCATTGCACCGTAACATCCTCCACTACCGCGATCCTCAGAACCACAAGTACACGTCTGACAAGCCGGGAATCAGCCCGGAAACAGGTAACGATCTGGAACCGGTTTACACAGAGGATGCCACCACAATTCCCGCGGGCGCGCTTCAGGTCACCCCGGAGAGGCAGCAACTCATCGGCCTTCGCTACGGTCAAGCGGGCTTCGAATCCCCGGCTCAGGAATTTCGTTCCGTAGGGCGCGTTGTGGTGGACGAAACCCGCACCACACGCGTTCACGCCCGTGTGGAAGGGTGGATCGAACTCGTGCACGCCGATTTCGTAGGCCAACTGATAACTAAGGGGCAGCCCCTGCTTACGCTCTACAGTCCCGAATTGCTGGCCACCCAACAAGAGCTTCTGCTAGCCCTGCAAGCGCGAACGATCATGAGCAAGAGCAGCATGCACGAATCTAACAGCAACAGCGATGCGCTGGTTGAGGCTACACGCCACCGGCTCGAACTCTGGAATTTCGACCGAAGCCAGATCGAGACCGTTGAGAAAAGCGGAAAGCCAATCCCGTCAGTGACGATATTCGCTCCGGCTGGCGGCTTTATCACTTCCCGAAACGCGTTTCCTGGTCAGAAGATTGAACCAGACACCGAGCTTTATGCTATCGCCGACATGAGCAAAGTTTGGGTGATGGCGGATGTGTTTGAATCGGACGCGCCGGCGGTGAATCCCGGCGTGCAAGCGTTGGTGACTTCGACAAATGATCCGGCCATCCATATCCAGGCGCGGGTCAGCTACATCCAGCCGCTTGTAGATCCAGTGACACGCACCTTGAAAGTGCGGCTGGAGTTGAACAATCCCGGCTACAAACTTAAGCCTGAAATGTTTGTCGACGTCACATTCCGGATCGGCGGTTCGAAAATGCTCGCGGTACCTTCGGAAGCGGTTTTGGACGCCGGCACAACGCAAACGGTTTTCGTAGACCGCGGAAACGGTGTGCTTGAACCACGCCACGTGCGAATCGGCAGACGCTTCGGCGATCGGGTTGAGATCCTGCACGGGCTCTCGCGGGGTGAGCGGATCGTCGTCTCCGGGGCATTTTTACTGAACTCTGAAAGTCAACTGAAGTCGGCCATGGCTGGCATGAGCCACGATTCCGGGGCGCCCTCGCCGGGTGCAATCACGCAAAAAGATACGCGCCATGATCAACCAAATCATTGAATTCTCGGGCCGCAATAAGTTCATTGTCTTCCTGCTCGTCTCTATTCTGATCGTGGCGGGCTGGTGGTCGATGATGTCTCTGCCGCTTGACGCAATCCCGGATCTGAGCGAGACGCAGGTGATCGTGTATTCGCGATGGGATCGAAGTCCGGACATCATGGAGGATCAGGTTACGTATCCGCTGGTGACCGCAATGCTAGCCGTCCCGGGAGTGCGCACCGTGCGGGGATTTTCGGACTTCGGCTATTCGTACGTCTACATCATCTTCAATGAGGGCACGGACATTTACTGGGCGAGGTCGAGGACGCTTGAGTACCTTTCGGGCGTTCTGCCGAGGCTTCCGAAGGGTGTGAACACCGAACTTGGGCCTGACGCGACGGGCATAGGGTGGGTATTCCAGTACGTGCTCTATGACACATCCGGCAAGCACGACCTCGCGCAGTTGCGCTCTGTGCAGGACTGGTTTCTTCGATACCAATTGCAATCGGTCCCGGGTGTAGCGGAGGTCGCACCGTTGGGGGGCTTCGTTCGCCAGTACCAGGTCAACGTCGATCCGAACCGGCTGCGGGCGCACCGGATACCGATTGACCGGGTCGTCGAGGCAGTCCGCCGGGGAAACAATGATGTCGGAGGCCGTCTGGTAGAGATGAGCGGCGCCGAGTATATGGTGCGCGGCCGGGGCTATGCGCAGTCGACCGCCGATCTGGCCAACATCGTCTTGACGACCTCCGAGACTGGCGTGCCTGTTCGAATTCGGGACGTAGGAACCGTTGAACTCGGCCCGGATATACGCCGCGGCGTAGTGGATTTGGACGGCGCCGGTGATGTGGTATCCGGAACGATCGTCATGAGGCAGGGCGAGAACGGGCTTAGCGTTATCGAGCGCGTCAAGGCCAAACTGGAGGAAATTCAGCCGGGTTTGCCGGCGGGCGTGAAGGTGTTGCCTGTCTACGATCGCTCGGAACTGATTCTCCGTTCCATAGAGAACCTAAGGGGTACGTTGATCGAAGAGCTAATCATCGTCTCGCTCGTCATCCTGATATTTCTCTGGCATATTCCGAGTGCTATCATCCCCGTCCTTACCATCCCAATCGCAATCCTCATCGCTTTTATTCCCATGCGTCTGATGGGTGTGACTTCGAACATCATGTCGCTCGGCGGGATTGCGATTGCGGTAGGGGCAATGGTTGATGCCGCCATCGTCGTGGTTGAGCAGACGCACAAGAAGCTGGAAGAATGGGAGCGAACCGGTCGGAAAGAGGATTACCACAGAGTTGTCATTAATGCGGTGAAGGAGGTCGGCGGCCCCAGCTTCTTCGCTCTACTTGTGATCGCGGTCGCCTTCCTCCCCGTGCTCGCATTGGAGGCTCAGGAGGGCAGGCTCTTCAAGCCGCTGGCCTACACAAAAACCTTCTCGATGATCGTCGCGGCTGTGCTCGCAATCACATTGGACCCCGCCATGCGGTTGCTGTTCACGCACATGAAGAACTTCGACTTTCGGCCTCGATGGCTGGCGCGGGCCGCAAACGCAGTGCTGGTGGGCAAGATTCATTCGGAGGAACATCATCCCATCAGCCGCATCCTGATTCGTATCTATCATCCCGTGGCCGAGTTTTCCCTTCGTTGGAAATGGGGCGTCATTGTTGGAGCGATTGCCATGGTTCTGGTGACCATTCCGATTTATCGGAAACTCGGGTCTGAATTCATGCCACCACTGGACGAAGGCGTGTTGTTGTTTATGCCGACCACCGTTCCCGGGATATCCATCACCGAGGCCCAGAAACTGCTTCAACTGCAGGATCGTATTCTCAAACGCTTCCCTGAGGTGGAGCGGGTGTTCGGAAAGGCAGGCCGTGCCGAAACGTCAACCGACCCCGCACCTTTGTCCATGTTCGAAACAGTGGTCACGCTGAAACCGGTTGTCCAGTGGCGAAAGGTGAATACCTGGTACTCAGAATGGGCGCCTGATTGGGTGAGAGGCGTCTTCAGACGGATAACATCCGACCACATCTCGCAAGACGATCTTATCGATCAGATGAACCAAGCGCTTCGGATTCCGGGCGTCTCCAACGCCTGGACCATGCCCATTCGCAATCGCATTGACATGCTCACCACCGGGGTCAGAACTCCGGTGGGCGTCAAGGTTTTTGGCGCCGATCTCAAGACCATAGAAAAGATCGGGCTGAACATCGAGAAGCTGCTTGTTTCCGTTCCAGGAACGCGCAGCGTGTTTGCGGAACGAACGGGCGGAGGCTTCTTCCTTGATTTCGATTGGAAACGCGAACAACTGGCACGATACGGTTTGAACATCGAAGACGTTCAGTCTGTCGTGATGAGCGCCATCGGCGGCGAAAACATCACGACTACAGTCGAGGGACGGGAACGGTACCCGGTGAATGTTCGCTATCAGCGAGGTTATCGGAGCGACGTCGAGTCGTTAAGCCGCGTGCTTGTCCCTGTTATGAACGGTCAGCTCCAGATTCCAATATCTCAACTCGCCGATGTGAAGCTCGTATCCGGGCCGTCAATGTACCGGGATGAGGACGGTCTGCTCAGCGGCTATGTCTATGTGGACATCTCCGGGCGGGATATCGGCAGTTATGTGGGCGACGCCAAACTCGCGGTTGCCCGCGGTCTCAAAATACCGGCGGGATACTCCGTGCAGTGGAGCGGGCAATACGAAGCCATGGAGCGGGTCAGAGCGCGGCTGCTTGTTGTCGTACCGGTGACGTTGTTCCTCATCCTGATGCTGCTGTACCTCAACACGAAGTCTCTCGTCAAAACGATGCTTATCGTTCTGGCCGTGCCGTTTTCCGCCGTTGGAGCGATCTGGCTTCTATACCTGCTTGGCTACAACATGAGCATCGGTGTGTGGGTGGGTTTGATCGCGCTTCTCGGAGTGGATGCCGAAACGGCTGTTTTTATGCTCCTCTACCTGGATATTGCCTATGAGAAGGCGAAAAGTGAGGGACGGTTGAAAAGTCCGCGGGACTTGCAGGAGGCAATCATGGATGGTGCGGTGAAACGAATCAGGCCGAAGTTCATGACCGTATCGGTTATGTTCCTTGGGCTGGTACCGATCATGTGGTCCACCGGCGCCGGAGCGGACGTGATGAAACGCATCGCCGCTCCGATGATCGGTGGTATCTTCACTTCCTTCTTACTCGAGCTAGTGGTCTATCCGGCAATTTACGAGGTATGGAAATGGCATTTCGAAGTCAAAAAACAATTGGCGCATTCATAGTCCTCCTGTTATGCGAGTTTGGCGCGGCTGCGAATCAGGTGACCATCCCGGTCCGGCATCCGCACCTGCGGAAGGGAGAACCAGGCGAGATTCGAATCGGCGAGTCGTCCATCTCTTTCCGCGAAGGAGGGAGGAAGCAGAAGCATTCGCGCGAGTGGGAATACGACGAGATACAGCAGCTATACGTCGCGGAGGATTCTCTTCGAATCCTCACCTACCAAGATGTCGCTTGGAAGCTCGGGCGCGACCGTGAATACCAGTTCGATCAGCTTCCGGAGGGCGCCGCACAGAAGATTCTCAACGCAGTCCGGGCGCACGTCGATGAGCGGCGGCTTGTGGTGGCACTTGCCAATTCCGCGATCAGGCCGATATGGCGGGTCAAAGCCAAACGGCTGGAAGGCCGCGGCGGCTCGGACGGGGTCGTACTCGCCGGCGAAGACTCCATCGTCTATCGGAGTGAGGAGCGGAATGCGTCGAGAACCTGGAACTTCACTCAGATCGAGAACGTCAGCAGTTCCGGCCCGTTCGATCTTACCATCACGACATTTGAACAGGATGGTTTCCGATTAGCTGGCCACCGCGACTTTCGGTTCCAGTTGAAAACAGCGCTGAGCGAGGACCGTTACAACGCACTGTGGCGCCGGCTGGACGAATCGCACCGAACGCAGTCTTCGATGCACGATGAAAATAAGGAGAAACCCAATGAATAGGCTTGTACTCGCAATTGTCTCGGTGGTCGGCGTCAATGTCGCTGCCGACACACCCAAAACTTACCCGGGCACCATCACGGATTCCATGTGCTTGATGAACCACAAACCAATGAACATCACGCCGGATTCGAAGTGTGTACGGGAATGCATAAAAAACAATAAAGAAGTGAAGTATGTGGTTCACGACGGCAAGAATACCTATAAGCTCAGCGATCAGAAGACCCCGGAGCAGTTCGCCGCCCGAAAGGTGACGGTCACAGGAACACTGTTTCCGAAAACTGGCGTCATTAAGGTCGACAAGATTGAGCCGGCCAAGTAGAGCCGATCATCCTAAAAACAGCAGTTGGTTGCGCCTAAATCCCAAAATACCCATTGTCCTCAACTATTCCGAAGCACAGGGCCTTTTCACTCAAGAGGTGAACTGCGCAGCAGTTGAAAGTATCTGATTCGACAGGCTCAATCCACGCTCGAACAGTCCAACTGCTGTTTTTAGGTTCATGCTACCCGTACTTCCGGAACTGCCGGGGCAATAGCCTCCCGCACCCTAAACGTCCAGATTCCGCACATCCAGCGCGTTATCTTCGATAAACTTCCGCCGGCTTTCCACGTTCTCGCCCATCAGCGTTGAAAAAATCTCTTCGCACTGCACCAGATCTTCCAACCTGATCTGAAGCAGTGTCCGCTTCTCGGCATTCATCGTGGTTTCCCAAAGCTGCTCGGCATTCATCTCGCCCAGCCCCTTGTAGCGTTGTACCTGCACCTCGCGCATACCTTCCGCGCGCACAAATGCCAGCAGATCGCGCCAGTTGGTCTGGACGTCGCGGTTCGTATCCTTCACCACGGTGAACGGCGGCTGGTTATGCTTGGCGATATCCTTGCAGAGCAAACGCAACTTTCGGAATTCCGCCTGCCCGGCGAGTTCCACACCCACCAAACGTTCCGCGCTGGTTGAATCCAGATACGATACCGACCACGTAGAATGCACCTCGTCAAACTTAAGCACCGATTCCAGGCCCAGCGCCTTCAGCCCCGCTACCACGGGCTCTACGTTCTGCTTCACTGAGAAATCAGCCTTGGTATCGATAGCCAGCAACGGATTCGAAATCACTTCCACTACCCGGGCATCACGCACGCGCCGCTCGGCCTGCCGGCATACCTGCTGGTATTCATCCAGCTTCACCAGAAACTTCCGCAAATCGCCGGCTTCCAGCTTGGTTGCCTCCGGCGCACCGTACTCCACAAATAAGTTCTCGGTGGCGCGGCGCAGAATCTCGGCGGTGAATTCCTTGTCGTCCTTGATGTACTTCTCGCTTTTGCCTTTCTTGATGCGATAGAGCGGCGGCTGCGCCACAAACACGTGGCCCCGCGTGATCAACTCCTGCATGTGCCGGAAGAAGAACGTCAGCAGCAGCGTGCGGATGTGCGATCCGTCCACGTCGGCGTCCGTCATGATGATGATCTTGTGATAGCGCAGCTTGGCGACGTTGAAATCGTCCTTGCCAATGCCAGTTCCGATGGCGGTGATCATCGCACGAATTTCTTCGTGTCCCAGCATCTTGTCGTAGCGGGCCTTTTCCACGTTCAGGATCTTTCCCTTCAGCGGTAGGATGGCCTGGTAACGCCGGTCGCGGCCCGCCTTCGCGGTGCCGCCCGCCGATTCGCCCTCTACTAAATAGACTTCGCATTTGGCCGGATCTTTCTCCTGACAATCCGACAGTTTTCCTGGAAGTCCGCTGGAATCGAGCGCTCCCTTCCGCCTGGTGAGATCTCGCGCCTTGCGGGCCGCCTCGCGCGCGCGGGCCGCATCAATCGCCTTCGAGACGATCTTCTTCATCACCGC
>JANXXV010000813.1 GCA_025350445.1 Bryobacteraceae bacterium
ACAACGCCATGTTAATGCCCAAGAAGGTCAAGTACAGAAAACAGCAACGTGGGCGCATGACCGGTAAGGCCTGGAGAGGTTCCAGTCTCGCCTTCGGCGAGTACGGACTCAAGGCAATGCGGTGCGGCTGGATTACTGGACGCCAGATTGAAGCGGCACGTATCGCCATGACGCGTTTCATCAAGCGCGGCGGTAAAGTGTGGATCAGGATGTTCCCCGACAAGCCGATTACCAAGAAGCCGGCTGAAACCCGTATGGGTAAGGGAAAAGGCGCGCCGGATGAGTGGGTGTGTGTCATTCGGCCCGGACGTATTCTGTTCGAGATGGAAGGCGTGGCTCCGGATGTGGCGAAGGAAGCTATGCGTCTGGCCGCGATGAAGTTACCGCTGCCCACGAAATTGGTGACGCGCGATTTTGAAGGGGCGTAAGTTATGAACGCACAGAAACTGCGGGAGCTGGATTCGAGCGAACTGACCGCTCAATCGACCGATATTCACGAACAATTGTTCCGCTTGCGGTTCCAGATGTCCATGGGCCAAACCGATGGCCTCAAGAAATACCGTGATGCGAAAAAGGACCGGGCGCGCATGCTTCTGATCCTCCGCGAGCGTGAGCTGGATCCGGCAAAGGCGCAGGCTGCCGCCGACGCCGCGGCCGCGAAACCGCCCCGCAAAAAGAAGCTGCTGTCGAAGAAGGAAAAGTAACGAATGGCTGAACAAACTGTAGATCCATCTGTAGAACACGATAACAAACCCGGGCAGGAGAAGGTTGGGGAAGTTACCTCCACCAAAATGGCGAAGACGATTGTCGTCGAAGTCACCCGCCGGGTGCCGCATCCGATGTACAAGCGAATCGTCACCAAGAAGAAGAAATTCTACGCGCATGACGAAGAGCAGACCGCCAAGGTCGGCGACGTGGTGCGTATTCTGGAGCATCGCCCGCTCAGCCGCTTGAAGCGTTGGAAGCTGGGCGACATCATTCGTCGAGCGGTGCAGGTGGGCGCTGAGCCCAGCAGCCTGGCCGATCCGAATCTGCAGCTCGCCACCGCCGGACACAAGAGCATCAAGAAGTAGACAGTTTGTCACATTGCTTTAGAACAGTTTGATTAAGAACAGTTAAAAGGGACAAGGGAAAACGTCATGATCGGAATGCGCACAATACTGGAGGTGGCCGACAACAGCGGCGCACGCAGGCTCCAGTGCATCCTGCCGCGAGGCGGCGACCTTGGTTTACGAGCCGGCCTTGGGGACGTAGTCACGGCGAGCGTGAAGGAAGCGGCACCCGATTCGGCTATTAAGAAGGGTAAAGTTGTTCGCTGCGTCATTGTGCGGATGCGCAAGGAAGCCCGCCGCAAGGATGGCACGTATATACGATTCGATTCCAACGCCGCTGTGTTGATTAATGAGGTCGGCGAGCCGATCGGTACGCGTGTGTTCGGCCCGGTGGCCCGCGAGTTGCGCGACAAGCGCTACATGAAGATCGTTTCGCTTGCTCCGGAGGTAATTTAACATGGCAGCGCCGAAGACCAGAAACATTCGCCGCGGTGCGGCGGCTACGACATCCACGCGGATTCGTATTAAGAAGAACGACACCGTTAAGGTGATCGCGGGCAAGGATAAGGGTAAGACAGGGCGCGTCCTCGAAGTAGTCCGCGACAAGGGCAAGCTTCTAGTCGAAGGCGTGATGATGATCAAACGTCACACCCGTCCTAATCCGGCCAAGCAAATCAAGGGCGGGATCGCGGAGCGGGAAGCCCTGATCAGCGCGTCAAATGTGATGGTGCTGACTTCCGGCGGCGTAGCCACCCGGGTTGGCTACAAAGTAGACACGGTAGGCGGTAAGACACGCCGCACGCGCATCGCCCGCAAGACTGGCGAAGCATTGGATAAGAAGGCTTAACGCAAATGGGCGCAAGACTTAGAGAGACCTACGTAAAATCGGTGGTTCCGGAACTTACCAAGGAATTCGGCTATAAGAATCTGATGGCCGTACCGAAAGTACATAAGATTTCGATCAACATCGGGCTGGGCGAGGCCACTCAAAACGCCAAGCTGATGGACGGCGCGGTGAACGAACTTGGCCAGATCGCGGGACAGAAGCCGGTAGTTACAAAGGCGAAAAAATCCATTGCCGCCTTCAAGCTGCGCGAGGGTATGCCGATCGGTTGCATGGTGACGCTCCGCGGCGAACGGATGTACGAGTTTCTCGACCGTCTGGTTTCGGTGACACTGCCCCGCGTGCGCGATTTCCGCGGCGTGTCCTCGAAGTCCTTCGACGGACGCGGCAACTACACCCTTGGGATTAAGGATCAGCTGATTTTCCCCGAGATCGACTACAACAAGGTCGAGAAAACGAAGGGCATGAATATTTGCATCACGACAACGGCTAAGACGGATGCCGAGGGCCTGGCGCTCTTGAAACATCTCGGCATGCCGTTCCGGCAGTAGGCAAGGCATAAGGATATATACCGCAATGGCCACAACCGCCAAGATCGCGAAAGACGAAAAGAAGCCGAAGTTCGAGTGCCAGCACCGGAACCGCTGTAAGCAATGCGGCCGGCCGCGCGGGTATTTGCGTAAATTCACACTGTGCCGCATCTGCTTCCGCAAGCTGGCGCTAGCCGGGGAAATTCCCGGTGTAACAAAATCCAGCTGGTAGCAAGTTGAAGAAGAATTGGAAACGAGGGAAATAGCATGACCACATCCGACCCCATCGCCGACATGTTAACGCGCGTCCGCAACGCTTTGATCGCGCGCCACCAGAAAGTCGACGTCCCTGCGTCCAAGCTGAAAGCCGAGATCGCCCGTATTTTGAGGGAAGAAGGTTACATCGTAAACTTCAAGCTTGCCGAAGAGGGCGCGCAGAAGACGATCAAGATCTACCTCAAGTACACGGCCACCAATCAGCCTGCGATGACGCATATTGAACGGCTTTCACGCCCGGGCTGCCGAGTCTATGTCTCGAGCACCGATATTCCGCGCGTGCTGGGCGGGCTTGGAATCAACATTTTGACCACGCCGAAAGGTGTGATGACCGGTCGTGCCGCCCGTAAAGAAGGCGTTGGCGGCGAATTGCTTTGTCAGGTTTATTAAGACCGGTTTACTAGAGGATTAGGAACACACCATGTCGAGAGTAGGAAAAAAACCAATCCCGGTGCCGAGCGGCGTAAAGCTGAAAATCGGTGGTAGCGAACTGCATGTCGAAGGGCCCAAGGGTAAGCTAACCGTGCCGATCCC
>JANXXV010000830.1 GCA_025350445.1 Bryobacteraceae bacterium
GGCTTCGGGCTTCCCGTTCTGGAAGCGATGACCTGTGGAGCGGCCGTGGTAACTTCGTGCGATCCCGCCGTGATTGAAGTTTCGGGAAGCGCCGCCATTCATGTCGCGGCCAAGGAAGACGCCGGTTGGGCGGCTCAAATGGAAGTTCTGTTAACCCATCCTGAAATACTGCGGTACCGGAGGTCGCGATCGTTGGAGCGGGCGGCGCAGTTTAGTTGGCGCAATACGGCGGTTCTCACCCGGGAGGTCTATGTCGAAGCGATTCGCCGGTTCGAAGGATAGACCGATCCACCGGCCGGCCGCCCTTTTCCTCACGCCTGAGGCGCCCTATCCGGTGGCCGGCGGCGGGCCGATGCGGTCGGCTTCGATCCTGGAATTTCTAGCACAAAGCTACGATGTGGATGTCATCGTATTTCGGGAACCGGGCGCGCCGGACCCCATTCCAAGATTTCCCGCCGGCCTGGTGAAGCACATCACCGTGATCGACCTGCCGTTTCATTCGAGAGATCTGCATGCCCGCGCGCTGCGGAACTTCCGCCGGTTCGCCAAAGGCATTCCCCCGCTGGTGGACCGGTTTTCCGGATTCGACCAAAGCATCGCCGCCACGCTGAAAGGCCGCCGCTACCCGCTGGCGATCATCGAGCATTTTTGGTGTGCCGGCTACGGCCCGTTGGTGCATCGACACAGCGACCGCGTGATTCTGGATCTGCACAATGTGGAATCGGTTCTGCTGGCGCGCTGCGGACAGGCGGCGCGGTGGCCCGAATCGATGCTGCTGAACCGGTTTGCGATATCGTGCCAGCGGCTGGAGAGTGAACTATTACAGGCTTTCTCGACTCTTTTGGTTTCCTCCGCCGACGATGCCGCCGCGCTAAATGGATTCGCGGGCATATCCAAAATCATCGTGTGTCCGAACACCATTCCGCTGGTGGCATTGCCAAGTCGTGAAAAGGCCAATGAAATCGTCTTTTCCGGCAATCTGGAATATCATCCGAACATCTCCGCCGTTTCTCACTTCCACCGGAACATCTGGCCGCTGCTTCGCGACCGGTGGCCCGGGCTGGCATGGCGGCTGATGGGGAAAAACCACGAGAAGATCAAGCGGCGACTGACGGGGGATGCGCGAATCCACGTGACCGGGCCGGTGGATAACGCGGTGGAAGAATTGGCTTCGGCCAAGCTCGCCGTGGTGCCGCTGTTATCCGGCAGCGGCACGCGCATCAAGATCATCGAAGCATGGGCAGCCGGCTTGCCGGTAGTTTCGACATCCCTAGGGGCGGAGGGATTGCCTTGCCGGCACGGCGAGCACCTTTTAATCGCGAATACGCCGGCGCAATTTGCGGAGGCCGTTAGTTCAGTGCTGACGTCTGACGAACTGAGCGGGAAGCTGGCGCGAAACGGCCGCAGGCTGTATGAGGAGCAGCTTACCTGGGACAGTGCATGGCGCGCGCTTCGGCACGTTACGATAGAAGTTTAGAATGATTTCCGTCAACAATATCACAATGCGCTACGGCGCGAAAATCCTGTTCGAGGATGTGGCCACCGCCTTCGCCGCAGGACGGCGCTATGGACTTACCGGGCCGAACGGCTCTGGCAAGTCCACGTTCATGAAACTGCTGAGCGGCGAGATGGAGCCGCAGAAGGGCGTCGTCGTACGGCCGAAGAAGATGGGCGTGCTGGGGCAGGATCAATTCGCCTTCGACCAATACCGCGTGATCGACACCGTGATCATGGGCAACAAGGGGCTTTGGGCCGCGCTGGAAGAGCGTGAGGTGATCTACGCCAAGCCCGACATGACCAACGAAGACGGCATGAGGCTGGGTGAACTGGAAGGCATTGTCGCCGAAGAAGACGGGTACACGGCTGAGAGCGACGCGGCGATTCTGCTGCAAGGGCTGGACATTCCGGATTCCCTGCACGAGCGCATGATGGGCGAGCTTCAGGGCGGCCAGAAAGTTCGTGTGCTGCTGGCGCAGGCGCTGTTCGGAAATCCGCAGGCTTTGCTGCTGGATGAGCCTACCAACTATCTCGATCTCGATTCAATCCACTGGCTGCAATCGTTTCTCAATCAATATAACGGGACGGTGATCGTCATCTCGCACGATCGCCACTTTTTGAACAGCGTCTGCACGCACACCGCGGACATCGATTACGAAACCATCATCACCTACAACGGCGGCTACGACGACATGGTGATGCAGAAAACGCAGGTTCGCTCGCGGATTGAGAGCCAGAATATTCAGCGGGAGAAGAAAATCTCGCAGTTGAACGAGTTCATCGCGCGCTTCTCCGCCGGCACGCGTTCCAGCCAAGTGACATCGCGCCGCAAGGAAGTGGAGCGGCTGCAGACCAGTGAGCTGGCGCGGTCCAATATCGCACGCCCGTATATCAAGTTCGAACCCAAACGGCCTTCGGGCAAACACGTGCTGGAATTCGAAGGTGTCTCGAAAACGTACGGAGATCTGAAGGTCATCAACGGTTTTTCGGCCAGTGTGATTCGCGGCGAGAAGATAGTGCTGGTTGGGCGTAACGCTTCCGGCAAAAGCACCCTGATCAAGGCGTTGCTGGCCAATGCGCCGGGCTTGGCGATGGACCCGGACGGGATCAACTCGGGGAAAGTGACATGGGGTCACGAAGCGGCTCCCGGTTATTTTGCCCAGGACCATCAGGGCGCCATCGAAAAGGGGATGACCACCTACGACTGGCTGCATCAGTTCGACCCGCAGGCATCGGCGGAGGAAATTCGCGGATTGCTGGGCCAGATGCTTTTCCGCGGTGAGGAAGGTCTTAAGCCCACCGCGGCGCTATCCGGCGGCGAAGCGGCGCGGCTGCTGTTCTGTAAACTGATGCTGTCGAAGCCGAATATTCTGGTGTTCGATGAGCCGACGAACCACCTGGATCTGGAAGCCATCAACGCACTGAACGTAGCGCTGCAGAAGTATGAGGGCACCGTGTTCCTGGTGACTCACGATCACGATCTGATCGATGAAGTGGCTACCAGAATCTGGCATTTCCAGGACGGATCCATCGAAGACTTCAAGGGCCCTTACGAAGAATACGTAACGCATGCCGAAAAAGCCGGGCTGGCTGTTCGCTGAGCTTCAGCGGAGTACGCCGCCCAGTTTGGAAAGCGGCAGAAATCCGTAGCGATAAGAGGCGCTTGCCCGTATATCGTCAATGACACGCTTGCGTTCTTCGGCGGCGCCCTTCACTTCCGCCAATGCACGCTCGATGGACGCGATGTGGGCGGTCAGCTTCAAAATGTCTGCCAGCCGCTCCTCGGCCACGGGATCGGGCTGGGCCACGCGATCCTGAAGTTGCACCACGCTGCACGTCAAGAGGTCGATTTGTTCCAGCCTCTCCGCCGACACATTTTCAAGTTCCATCACTCTCGCCTTCTGGGATTCGATCACCGCATTGAGGTGTTCGACGGCCGCCGACGCGCCGGCGGCAACTACTTCTTGATGATGGATATGGATGGTCAATTCACGGATTTGAGTTAACCTCTCCTCGGCCGCCAGGTTCGGCTCGGCAATCCGCGCTTGCAGCTCGTCCACCATCTCAGTCACCTGGTGCAACTTCAACAGACGCTGCCCGGCCACTTTTTCATGATAGTGAACCTGTGCGGTCAGAGTGTGGATCTGTGCGAGTCTTTCCTGCGCCAACACATTCGGCGCGGCCAACCCGGACTCCAGTTCGTTCACTATACGCGTGACCTCATAAATCTGCTCGAGCCGCGCTTCCGCCACGGCGTTCCGTTGATCGACCCGTGCTACCAGTTCCTGGATAATGATGTTGAGACGCTGGTTACCTGTTAAGCGTTCGACCGATACGGTTTCCAAGTGATGTACCGTACTAGTCAGTTCGTCTATCTGCGACAGGTGCTGCTGAGTTAGCAAATTCGGAGCGGCGAGTCTTTCTTCCAACACATCCACGTTGGCGGTGAGTTCTTTGATCTGTTTGAGCCTCTCTTCCGCGGCTGTCCGCCAAAGCCCCAGTTCCGTATATTGATCCTCCATTGCCGCAAGCTGGATCAACAATTCCCGGGCCCGCGCTTCTCCGGAGGGAATCCCGTTCGTTTCGGCGCGCAGCTTCTCCGGCAGCTCGTGATACCAGTCGGAATCGGACTCGTAACCCAGATCGGCGAGCAACCGGGGAAAGGTAGCTTCAAAATCCTCGCCCAATTCCCGGTCAAAGTAGTTCCGCCAGTCACCGTTGAGGCCCTTCCTTAGATGGCTGAACGGATTCACGTCTCCGGGGTGGCGTCCGGTGCGTTTCTCAAAGGCATGACGATCCACC
>JANXXV010000827.1 GCA_025350445.1 Bryobacteraceae bacterium
GCACCGTCGTGGAGCCAAACTTCGAGGGCGCCGTCTCGATTCTTACCGGAGCCTCTATGGTCTGCTTGCCACGCGTGATAATCGCCGTGTTGTCCTTTACTTCGATCTTGTACTCGCCCGGCTTCAATTCGGTCCCGTTAACGACGGAGGGTTCATATACCGTAACCCGGTAAGAGGCGGCGCCGGCGACCGCGACCGCAACCGTGGCGAATGTGAGTAATACTTTCTTGATCATCTGGAACACCTTGTGGAAAGTCTAGCTACCCTTCACACATACATACGGCGCAACATGGAAATTGTTCCGCTCGCCGGCACAAATGCTTTAAGAATTCCGCAGAAAGTTTTGAACGAGACCGTTTGCTGTTTCAATCGTCTTACGAAGGTCGCCAAACCCTTCCAGCCATACAATGCCGGGTTCGCGGCGAAACCAGGTCCGCTGGCGCTTCGCGTATTGGCGCGTGGCGATTTGGGTGGCGGCGGTGGCTTCCTCAGCAGTAAACCTGCCGCTAATAGCGAGAATGGCCTCGCGGTAGCCGATGGATTCGAACGCTTTCGAACCAGGCCCATAACCCATCTCAATGACCTGCCGCACTTCATCGGCCAGTCCCGCCTCAAACATTTTCATGCAGCGTTGATTTAAGCGTTCCACCAATGCCGCGCGCGGCGGATCGAGACCGAGCTTAAGAATCCGGAAACCAGCTAGTGGTTCGGTACCCTCGGCATGCAACGAACTGATTGGCCTTCGCGCCAGCAGGCAAACCTCCAGCGCCCGGATCAACCTGTTTGTGTCATTTTCGTGAATACGCGCCGCAGCCGCCGCATCGAAGCGATGCAGCAGCTTATGCAGCGAGCCGGGCCGCCGCATCAGCCGCGCCCGCAAATCGTCGTTGCGGGCAGGTCCGGGAAACAGCCCGTCGAGAAGAGCGCGCAAATAGAATCCGGTGCCGCCCACAACGATAGGCAGCTTGCCCCGCCCGGCGATGTCTTTCACCGCCGCCCGCGCGAGCCGCGAATAATCTCCGGCGGTGAAGACCTCGTCGGGATTCACGATATCGACTAGATGATGGGGAACGCCGCGCCGCTCAGGCTCAGGAGTCTTCGCCGTGCCAATGTTCAAATAGCGGTAAAGCTGCAGCGAATCGCAATTTACGATTTCACCATGAAATGTTTCAGCCAGCGCGATTGCCAGATCGCTTTTTCCCGAACCTGTAGGGCCGGCAACCACGA
This sequence comes from Bryobacteraceae bacterium, assembly GCA_025350445.1. The sequence goes on from JANXXV010000827.1 coordinate 1,228, forward strand.
CAAGCGGCGCAAGGGAACTCACCGTATCAGTGTAGTCGGCTTCAAAAGCGCCACCTGGCTGATGCCCACACCGCGGGCAACGTCAAACATCCCGTCATCGTCAGGACCGTTGGTTGGGCTGCCGGCAAGGGCAAAAAGCGAAGATTCGCAGCCCGGCTCTTAGATAGTCCCCACTCAGCTCAGTATCCAATCGCACGTACTCATGCCAGAAGCGCCAAGTTCATGGTCTCGTTCTAAATAATACCGGATTGGCCTTGGGAAGCAGTCTGGCCAGCCGAAACCTTGAACCACACAAAAGCCAGGCCGTCGCGATTGCGGGTCACGCAATTTGGATGAGGGGTCCGCCATTCCGAATGCTGGTCCAATATGGCGGTCTTGGAAGCGACTCCTTAAGTTCGGCGCGTAAACCGCTATCCGCGGAAAGACCTTCTACTATCTCAGGACCCCCATTGCCAATTAGCTTTCACCACATCTTTACCAGCCGGGCTTCTTTAACGCCTAAGCCAGGCCCGCGACCGCCCCCTAGGACCACAATTGCTGTCTGACATAACACCCGCGAGACGCCGCCTGTCCAGCATCTCCCGTTCACGGGACCCTCCCCAACCAAACCGGGGGTATACTGTGGAAAGAGGAGATCGGCCCGACTCCGAGCACTTCAACCCGGACGAACCAGTCACGCCCCATGAGTTCATTTAAATCATCTTTGTCTGTACTGTGCCTCCTCGCAACCTTTGCGGTGACCATGCCCGCGCAAGCGCAACCCCCAGCTAAGAAGAGCGATAAGTCCGCGGCCTACTACCATTACTCTCTCGGCCATCTCTACGCCGAACTCGCGGGCGCCTATGCCAACCGGACCGATTACGTAACTAAGGCAATCGAAAACTATCGTCTTGCCATGAAGGAAGACCCGGCCGCTTCCTTCCTTAGCGAAGAGCTGTCAGACCTCTACATCTCCACTGGAAAGCTGCGCGAGGCGATGCTCGAAGCGGAAGAGTCGCTCAAGCAGAATCCCAACGATCTGAACGCCCGCCGCATTCTGGGCCGCATCTACACCAGAAAGATTGGCGATTCGCAGCCGGGCAAGATCGACGAGAACATGCTGAAGCTCGCCATCGAGCAGTATCAGAAGATCACCGAACAGGCGCCCACGGACGCGGACACCTGGCTGATGCTGGGCCGTTTGCAGAAAATCGCGTCCAACTCCGTGGACGCCGAAAAAGCCTACAAGAAGGTGATCGAGATTGATCCCGACAACGAAGACGCTTTGACCGGACTCGCCATGGTGTACGCCGATCTGGGCAACACGAAGGCCGCAACCGAACTATTGCGCCGGGTGGCCGACAAGAGCCCGTCGCTCCGCACCTTGACCGCCTTGGCCGGTACCTACGAGCAAATGCGCGACTACGCCCTGGCCGCCGAGACGCTGAAGAAGACGCTGGAACTCTCCCCGGGCAACGTGGATGTGAAACGTGCCTACGCCCAGAACCTGCTGCTCTCGGATCAATACGCCGAGGCGCTGAGGGTTTACCAGGAACTGGTTGCGGAAGATCCGAAAGATATTCAATCGCAACTTCGTATCTCGCAGATTTATCTGCAGCTCCGTGATTTCCCGAACTCGCGCGCGGCCGTGGAGAAGGCGAAGAATCTGGAGCCGGATAACCTGGAAGTGCGCTTTCACGAAATCAGCCTGATGGAAGCCGAAGGCAAGTACGTAGACGCCATCGGTGTGCTGAAGGAATTGCTCGTTTCCACCTCGCGGCCAAAGTACGGTCCTCCGGAGAAGGCGAACCGCGCCAAATTACTGGACCGCCTGGCGCGCCTGTTCCGGTTGAATGAACAACCCCGTGAAGCGGTCGAAACACTTCGTCAGATGGGAGAACTGGACCCGGATCTTGCAGCCCGCGCCGCGGCGGAGATTATCGAAACCTATCGCCTGGCTAAGGACTTTAAGAAAGCGTCCGAAGAGGCCGACGCCGCAAACAAGAAGTATCCGACCGATCGTATTGTCCGTATCAGCCGTGCGTCACTGCTGGCCGACATGGGCAAATACGAGGAAGCTGTTGCGGAGACAAAGAAGCTGCTTGACGGTAAGAACGACCGGGAGACCTACCTGGCGCTGGCGCAGATTTACGACAAGTCGAAGAACTTCACTGAAATGGCGAAGTCCATCGATGCGGCCGATAAGCTGTCGGACGCTAAGGAAGACAAGGAAACCATCGCTTTCACGCGCGGCGCAATGTATGAAAAGATGAAAAAGTACGACCTCGCCGAAACCGAATTCAAGAAGGTGCTTGAGGCGAATCCGGCCAACGCGTCGGCGTTGAACTACCTGGGCTACATGCTGGCCGACCGCAACGTCCGTCTGCAGGAGGCGCAGCAGTTGATTAGTAAGGCGCTCGAAGCCGACCCGAACAACGGCGCGTATTTAGACAGCCTGGGTTGGGTCTACTACCGGATGGACAAGCTGGCGGAGGCCGAGACTACGCTCCGGCACGCCGTGGAACGCTATTCCAAAGACCCCACTGTACACGATCACCTGGGCGACGTTCTCTTCAAGCAAGGGAAGTTGAAAGAAGCAATCGCCCAGTGGCAATCCTCGCTGAAGGAATTCGATAGTACGCCACCCGCTGAACTGGATGCCGCCGACGTGGCTAAGGTGCAGAAGAAACTCGAAGGCGCAAGAGTCCGTCTGGCAAAAGAACCAGCCGGCGGCGCAGCTAAGCAGCAATAACTTAAGACGACAAAGGAAACAACTATGAAAATTCGCCCGTTGCACGATCGCGTGTTTGTGAAGCGCCTTGAGGAGTCTGAATCGAAGGTGGGCAGCATCATTATTCCCGACTCCGCAAAGGAGAAGCCACAGCAGGCTGACGTTTTTAGCGTGGGCGACGGCAAGCTGCTGGAATCCGGAGAGCGCGCGTCCATGGACGTGAAAGCCGGCGACCGCATCCTGTTCGGTAAATATTCGGGCGCCGAGATCAAAGTGGACGGCGAAGAATACCTGATTCTCCGCGAAGATGAAATTTTGGCCGTAATGGAATAAGCTGTACACCAGCCGCTGCCTCACGGCGTCCAATCGCTCTGTTAAGCTAGACTAAACTGTAATTTTCACTTAGGAATCAGGAGTCACTGGAACTATGCTTCGAATCAGCTTTTTGTTGCTCGCGTCCCTCGCCGCCGCTTCCGCTCAAACCAAAGTCGGGATCGTCAACGTGCAGAACGCCATTCTCGACACCGCGGAGATAAAGAAGGCCCAACTGGAGTTGGAGGGGCGCTACAAGCCACGGCAACAGAAGGTGGAGACACTTCAGCGGGATCTGGCGGACTTGCAGAATAAGCTACAGACCATGGCCGGAAAGCTAACGCCGCAAGCCGAACAGGAAATGCAGGTCAGCGGCCAGAAGAAACAGCGCGAGCTGCAACGGCTGACCGAAGATCTGCAGGCGGATGTGGACCGGGAGCGGAACGAGATTCTATCGAAGTCCGGCGCCCGTATGCAGGAAGTGGTAAAGAAACTGGCCGAAGAGAAAGGGCTCGACGTCATCATGGACGTGGCCAGCACCTTGTACTTCAAGCCCACGATGGAGTTGACCAAGGACGCAGTGACAGCCTACGACAAGGCGTATCCCGCCAAGTAGTTCGGCCGCCGCTGTAGAATGGGAGCATGGCAGGTTACCTGGAAGGTTACGGTGCGGGCGATGAGCGCCGGGAAAAGACCACCCGCTGGATCATCCTCTCCGTCGTGATTCTGGCCATCGTCGTCATCGCCGGTTATTTTCAGTTCCGGAATTTCCGCGAAGAGAAACAGATCGGTACGTTCCTGGAACTACTTAAGCGGCAGGATTACAAGGCTGCGTACGCCATGTGGGGTTGTACTGACTCGCGTCCCTGCCCGCAATACGCCTTTGATAAATTTCTCGAAGATTGGGGGCCGAAGAGCCCGCACTCGAACCTCGCGTCGGCGAAGCTCGCCAAGACGAAATCTTGCGATACCGGTATCATTCAGTTCATCCAATTCCCAGGGCAGGATGAAGTACAGCTCTGGGTGGAGCGGCGGGATAAGGTGCTTGGATTCGCTCCATGGCCGGTTTGCAATCCGCGCATGCAAGTTCCCTGATGATTGCTATGCCCGTTCGTCTATCCCTGGTACTGGTATTCTGCGCGCTCGCCCAAGCCGAACTGCGCAAGGATATCGAGTATGCGAAGGCTGGCGATGCGTCCCTGACCTTCGACGTCAGCGTGCCGGAAGGACCCGGTCCGTTTCCCACCGCGATCCTCGTTCATGGCGGCGGATTTGTGCGCGGCGACAAGCAAATGTACCTGCCGCCTCTGTTCCCCGTCCTGACGAAAGCGAACTTCACCTGGTTCACTATCAACTACCGGCTGGCGCCGCAGTATCGATTTCCGGCTGCGACGGACGATGTGGAGCGCGCCATTCAATTCGTGCGGGGTCATGCCAGGCAGTACAAGGTGGATGTGAACCGCATCGCACTGATTGGCGAATCGGCCGGCGGCCAGATGGCGGCGTTCGTGGGCGCGCAGAATAAGCCGGCGTCGCAGGTGGCCGCGGTGGTAGTGCTATATGGGGTTCACGATTTTGTGTCCCGCGTGGTGTCGCAGGGAAAGTTACTGGACACCTCGCAGGCTTATCTCGGCGTCAAGGAACTGGATGCGGAGACGGCGGCGTTACTGATCAAAGCCTCGCCCGTCTCCTATGTAAGAAAGGGCATGCCGCCGTTTCTGTTGATCCACGGCACCAGGGATCAGCAAGTGCCATATGAACAGTCGGTGGAGATGTGCGCGAAGATGCGCCTGGCGGGCGCCTCCTGTGATTTGTACACCGTGCGGGAAGGCGGCCACGGCATGGGAGGATGGGATAGATCTCCCGAATTCCAAGGCTACAAGCTATACATGATCGACTGGTTAAAGAAAATTTTGAACTGACATGAGATATCGATTAAGTATGATTCCGATTTTGGCCGCCTGCTGCTTATGGGCTCAAAAGCCGCCGGCCGAAATGCCGAATTGGGCTGCGGCCACAACGTTGCCTCAAGTGGACTTCACCGGCCTGACGCCCAAACAAAAGACCGCTGCGCTCAAAAGTCTGCACGTAGAGAACTGCGTCTGCGGGTGCAATATGAAGCTGGCGCAATGCCGCGTTCTGGATCCGGCGTGCGGCGATAGCAAGGCTCTGTCCGGCATGGTGGTGGAAGGCGTGAAGGGCGCAATGACGGCGGACCAGATCCACGACTCGCTGATCAATTCCGGATTCGCGAAAGCGCGGGCGGCAGCGAATAAGATTCTGAGCGATCCGGTGAAACTGGCAACCACCGGGTCTCCATTCCAGGGTCCGGAGAAGGCCAGGATCACGCTGGTGGAATTCTCGGATTTCCAGTGCCCCTATTGCTCGCGCGCCATCGCCGAGGTGGAGAACATTCTACGGGCTTATCCAAAGGACATCAAGCTGGTGTTCAAACAATTCCCGCTGGAGACCCACTCGGAAGCACAACTGGCGGCCGAAGCATCGCTGGCCGCGAACGCCCAGGGTAAATTTTGGCCCATGCACGATAAGCTGTTCGCCAATTTCCGCAAGCTCTCCCGCGATAACATTTTCCTGTGGGCCAAGGACTCCGGTCTCGACATGGAGAAGTTCAAGGTGGATTTGCAGTCGGGTAAGTTCCGGCCGGTTGTGGAGAAGGACGTCAAAGACGGCTTCGAAGCCGGCGTTCAGGGAACACCCACATTCTTCATAAACGGGCAGCGCTATAACGGACTGCTTGACCTGGCGTCGGTGAAAGCGATTCTGGATGCGGAACTGAAGAAGAAGTAGACGTGCCCTAGTGGCAGCCGCGGCAGGTGAATTTCTTGCCATGGCACACCGCGCAGCTTTGC
>JANXXV010000868.1 GCA_025350445.1 Bryobacteraceae bacterium
ATCGCGCTTTGCGCTGTCCTGCTTCTTGGCAATTGTGCTTTCAAACTGACCCTCTAACAGACTACGGGGTTCGGAACAGAATCTCGACCACGTTCCGTACATACTGCTCATCGCTGCTCTGTTCCGCGGCTTCGGGCGGAAACTCCACCAGTCCCCGATAGTGGCCGGCGATCTCGCCAAACAGTACGACGCGGGCAGGCGCATCCAGTGCGTCTCTTCGCGTCAGCGCTTCGAGCCCGATACCGGCCGCTTGCGGCGATGCCAGATGCCGCAAGCGCGCCGCCAGATGCAGGTAGGAGAGCAGGGAATTGAACCGGCCGCGGATCAGCTTGTCCAAATCGGGTTGCGCAAGGATGGGATTTCGGATCACGATCGTGTTGCCGGCCAAGTCTCCCAGCCGCTGCGAGTAGCGGTTCAGCAGGCTCACCACACCGCCCACCGCATATAGGAACGGAAGGCTGTCGATGGCCCGCAGCAGGTTCCGCAGCACAATCTGATTGATCTCCAGATGGAGCCCGCGCGCATCCAGAACGCGCAGACGAACGAGACGCTTTCCGGGAGTCTGCCCGCGCCAGACATTCGAATGCTATGCCATAGCCGATGGAGATGATGAAATACAGCATCAGGTAAGCTGCGTGCGCAACATCGGCGGATAGGATGGCCAGCATGGATGCCGTCTGTCCCAACACCGCGGTCAGGCCGAGGATGCAGCCGAAATCGATCAGCCACGCCAGCATTCTGCTGATTGGACTTGCCAGCAGGAAGGAGAACGAGATGCCCTCGGGCGTTTGGATTCGCAGCTTATCCATCTTTCAACCCCGCTCTCGTGAGGTATAAAACCAGCAGCGCCAGTTCTACGCAGCCGAACGCGATTTTCGCCGCGTATGGGATCACCGGTTCGTGATACTGCGATAGAAATGCCTCGACGATTCCCGCCCATACCAACATCAACGCCACACCGCCAATGAGCGTTACAAGATCCGGGCCCACCTCGCGGAATCTGGCGCGCAACGGCGTCCGCTTGCCCCAACCGATCAGCGCGCCCGCCAGCAAGAAACCCGCCTGGCCAGCGAACAGAATGGCTGGGATTTCAATCACGCCGTGCGGCAGAAGCCAGCCGGCCAGAAATCGCCCTTGCCCCGCCCGGATATAGTCGAGCACTACGGCGCCCAGTGTCACGCCGTTGTAGAAGAGCACCACCACCGTCCCGATTCCCCAGGACAGTCCCAGAGCCATGGCGTTTATGGAAACCCGCGTATTGTTGGTGATGAGCTGCGCCGAGAAACCGGTCTTCTGCCCCGTGAGTTGACGCCCTTGCATCTTCTCTTCCTGCGCCACGCGCTGCGTGGGATCGTTTTGCAATTCCTGGAACGGCATGATGGTGTTTTTCGCTTCGGGGTCCACCGCCAGCGCGGCCGCACCGAACAGGCAGCCGGCTAAGGTGAGTGCTACCGCCAGCATAAACGGCGCGCTCCTGCGGCGGAATGTTCGCGGGAACGTCTGGAAGAACCACTTGCCGGGTGCGAAGCGCACTGCCGTCCTGTGCTCTTCATGCACCTCACCGTAGGCGCGCGCGACCAGCGATTGCAGATAGCGGCTGACCGGAGGCTCCACGGCCGATGACGACAGCCGGCCTAGGTCAGCGGAGCAGCGCTGGTAGAGATAGTAGAACCGCTGCGACTCCGCGAGCGATAGATTGTACTGCGCGCGTTCTTCCAGTTTTAGTAGGATTTGGTTCAGCTCTTCCCAGTAGGGCCGCTCTTCGGCTACGAAGCGGTCGAAGTCGATTATCATGGCAGTTGCCTTAGCAGGAGTGGAGGCGGGGGCCTCCGCGCAGGCGAGGGCGCCTGCCCCACCAGCCTGCCACTGGCACTGGCTCTGGCACTGGCTCTGGAATTGGCACTAGCATTGGCACTGGCCCTGGCCCTGGCCCTGGCACTGGCCCTGGCACTGGCACTGGCCCTGGCACTGGCACTGGCTCTGGCTCTGGCTCTGGCTCTGGCTCTGGCTCTGGCTCTGGCTCTGGCTCTGGCTCTGGCTCTGGCATTGGCACTAGCACCGGCATTGGCCCTGGCTTGTTCGCTTAGTGAATTGGATAGCCACTTCACAGCAGTTGCCTCTGCTTCACCGATCGATATTGATTGGTGAGCTGTAGCGCTAGGTTCTCCGGTTCCAACAGCGAGAACCGGACACCCCGCTGCCGCAGGCGCTTGATGACGTGCTGCAGTTTCTGCCACCGCATGTGGTCCGCCAGACCGCTGTAGACATCTGCTTCCGATGTGACCGGCGCGCCCTGGAATAGAGGCCCCAGGCCTGATGGTTTCAACGCGTTCACCAGCACCAGATGCTGTCGGCTGATCAACTGGATGCTGCGCTCGAAGGCTTCGGCCAGAACCGGGTCGTCCAGTTCGGTTAGGATCAGCAGCAGCGCACGGCGGCGCAGGCGCAGCCGGACGAAGGAACACAGCTCATAGAAATCCGGGGAGACCAGCCGCTCCTTCACTGTGTAGAGCGCATCCCGGCAGACGCCGTAATGGCTCTTTCCGCTCTTTGCCGGGACGAAACGCTCCACCCGGTCGCTGAAGCTGATCAGTCCGAAAAGGTCGCCTTGGCGCTCGGCCGCCACGCCGAGTAGCAAGCCCGCCGTGATGAAGCGCTCCAGGATCGAATCTCCGCCGGACTCGCGAGCGGAGAGCCGCGAGGAATCGATCAGCACATAAACTTCCTGCGTCTTCTCAACCTGAAACACTTTGGTGATGGGATGGCCTCGCCGTGCGGTTGCCTTCCAATGAATCTCATCGAAGCTATCGCCCGGGCTGTATTCGCGGAGCTTCTCGAACTCCCGTCCCTGGCCGACTTGCCGCTGCGCATGTGATCCAACCTGCCCGCGGTTCAGCAGCAACGATGCGGCACTCGCGCGATCACTCAGCAGATTGGGATAGACGCGGATCTCGCAATCGACCGGTGTCGCCGCCCGGATTGACCAGAAGCCCAGCCGCGATGCCGATTCCAGATAGCAACTGTCCAGCCGGTACGATCCGCGCTGGTGTGGCGTGCATTTCCAATCGAGCCGCGATGCCTTGGAACCGGCCGGCAGAATCGTTACCAGGTCCTCGCTTTCCGGAACAATTCCGGATGGAAACGCGAAGCCCAGCCGAACTGCTTCTTCGGTGTCGCGCGTGCGTTCCACCCTTACTTCGATGACCGATGCGCGATCCTTGGCCAGCCGCGCCACATCCGGCAGAATCACGCGGAAGCCGTCCAGGCGCCCTCTTGAAAAGAACGCATCGGCCGCCGCCAGTGCCAGCGCCGATGCTGCAATGCCGGCGGCGATTGCCGTGGCGGATGGCACGAACGCCGCCACGGCAGCGCCCGGCAATAGCGCGACCGCCACTAACCACAGCAGCTTTGAGCTGGGGACCATCATCTGGGAACCGGCACGTCCTGCAGGATCTTCGTTACAACTTCAGTGGCGGTGAGACCTTCAATTTCATACTCGGGACGCAGCATGAGCCGGTGTTCCAGCACCGGATACGCCATCGATTTCACATCGTCCGGAGTCACGAAGTCACGGCCCGCGATGGCTGCGTGCGCGCGGGCGGACAGCAGCAGCGCCTGCGTCGCCCGGGGGCCGCCACCCACCTGCACGCTCTCGTGGACGCGCGTGCGGCGGACCACGTCAACCACGTAGTTCAGCAGTTCGTCGCGCACTACGATTTCCTGTAAAGTTCGCTGCATCTCGGGCAGCGCCGTGGTCACCTGCCGGACCACGATGGATTCCGGGGCGTTATCGCCGAGCATCCGTTGGGCAAGCGTCAATTCCTGGTCGCGCTCCGGCCAGCCCATCGAGATCTTCAGCATGAAGCGGTCCTTCTGCGCTTCGGGAAGCGGGTAGGTGCCTTCGTACTCGATGGGGTTCTGCGTGGCGAACACGGTGAAGTTTGGCGGCAACTGGTGCGTGTCGCGGTCAATGGTTACCGTGCGTTCCTGCATCGCCTGCAACAGCGCCGACTGCGTCTTCGCGGGTGCGCGGTTGATCTCGTCGGCCAGCAGGAACGATGTGAAGATGGGCCCTTTGATCAGCGTGAACTCATTGCGCTGCAGATTAAACACGCTGGTGCCGGTGATGTCGGCGGGCATCAGATCCGGGGTGAACTGGATGCGCGCGAATTCGCATCCCAGAACGCGCGCCAGAGTTTTCACCAGCAGGGTTTTGCCGGTGCCCGGTGTGCCTTCAATCAGCGCATGGTGGCCGGTGAGGATGGCGGCCAGGCATCGATTCAGCACCTGGTCCTGCCCGATGATCACCTTTCTTACTTCCGATCGGATGCTATCTAGTACCGCATTCAGCTGGGTTACGTTTTCGGTCATTGGTTAGTTTCTTGCAGCCAGGATTTGGTGAATGGTGCGGTAGAGTTGCACCGCATCGTTCTGCGCCTTGGCGGCTGCTTCGATACGATCGAGCTTCTGCTTTCCGCACCGCTCTTGCAATTGCGGCGATCTTCTCCATTCGGCCATGCAGACCGCGGCCAGTTGCGCTGGGGGAACGCTTCGTTTCAGCAGTTTCACCAGTCCCGAGGCCGCGTCTTTTCCGGAGACCGAATCGAGCCGGTCTTCTTCTTGCAGCGCAGGCAGGAACCGCGCGGAGCTTTTCCAGACGAACAGGCCCGCCAGCAGCAGCAGCCCGGCGGCGAAACCATGCAGCCGGTAGCGGCGCGCCAGGGTGCCCACGCTCGCATCTTCGCGCATGCCGTTGTGGCCTTCGTCGAAGACGATATTACGGGCATCGCCGATCAACTGCGCAATCAGCCTGGTCTGCCGGTCGTTAAGGATGGCTTCGTTGCTGAAGAGATAAGACTCCGCGCAGAGGATGATGGCGCCTTTGCCGAAGTCCCGGGCGATGATCCGGGGGTGGCCGCCGGTGGAGATTAAGACCTTCCACTCGGATGGCAGATCCTTGAAGTACAGAGCGCGGTTGCGTGGATTCCGAGCCGGTTCAAAGCCTATGTCGAACTGTAAGACTTTGCCCGCTTCCCCGGCGCCCATCGTCGTGCGGTCTGCCCCTGGCGGAAGGAAGCTGATAACCACGCGGTTGCCTTGTGCCGCCCACAACGGAAAGTGTTGCAAGGTTTCCTCCGGCGACTTGAAGAATGGCCCGGCTTCCAGCCCCAGGAACAGCAGCGCACCGTGGGGATCGCGAATTTTGTCCATGGACGCGAAGTTGCGGGAGACGCGGAACCCGTTGATCCGTTCGAGGCTCTCATACAATGCCTTCGTGCCAAGAGGGTCCGCGCGGAAGGTGGAATAGGGCGGGAACATGTCTCCATGCTCTGCGCGCAAGTCAACTATCTTCACCAGGCCAGCCACGAAGCCCGCTAGCAGCAGCGCGAAGAGGAAGATCGCAAGCCCGCGGTTAGGCATCGGACCTCATCCGTTCCAGCGTGTCGATCAATTCCTGTACGGTGGTTCCGCCGGCCGGGTGACGGCCGTACCACGTCCGCTCATAGATTCCGGCGCTTTCGATGAAAGCGGGCAGAATGTGCGGGGCCGCCCTGGCGCGCCGTTCCAACTCTCGACGATAATCCCGATTCGTCTTCGATCTGGTAAGGCTGATCAACCCGCGCCTTGCCAGATTGGCCAGCGCCCCCAGGTAAAGCGCGCGGATACCTAAACGCAGGTCGCCCGAGGCGAGCAAATCGCGGCCCATGCGCAGCCAGTCTTCTTCGGGCAGTTGGTCCGCCGATGCGCTATCGCTGGAGATATCTACTGCGGGCACCGCGCGGCTTTCCACCATCGCCGCAGGTCCCGCGCGCCGGCTGAAAGCCCGGTATATTACAAAACCGGCGATGAGGATCAACGATGCCGTCAGGAAGATAGTCAGGAATCGCATGCCCGCTGCAACTCCGCCGGGGGAAGGCAATTCGTGCGTCCCGTCATTGCCGCCGAAGGTCTTCCGGTACCACTCCAGCAAAGCTTTGATCCCCCGGTTGATTCCCTCGGCTATGTCGGCCAATCCGGTTACTATTCGTTCCGCGAACCGTAGAATGCCGCTATTCTGCCCCTGCGGCTCTGCCTGCCTGGGTAGGCGCCAACTGAATTGAGGCTGCTGAATCACCGAATCCATCGCCCGATCCAACTCGGCAGTGGACACCGTTGCCGCATGCACAGGGGCCAGTAGTGCGAAGGCTACCACCGCGGCCGCCGTTAGTTTGCCCGCTGGAATCCTACGCAGCCTGGCGCGCAGGTCTTCGCCGCTGCTTTGCGCATCCCCGTAGAAGCACCGCAAGGTGTAGCCGGCCTTCACTAGAGGGTCTACCGCCAGGTAGGTGAAGGCCGATACGGCGGCGAAGAAAGTGCTGTTGACCATACTCCACATGCTGCGGGTCGCCATGGTTTCGATTCCGAAGAAGCTTTTCAGCAAGTATGCTCCGTTGAAGATGAGAACGATGAAGTTCACGAAGCAGACCAGGCCCGATAGCGAAACCAGGCTGAGGATGATCCAATTCTGCCGCGGCCATCGCGCGGCCTGCTTTCGCGCGGTTGAAATGGCTTCGGCGAAGTTCGTGGCTTCCGGGACGCAGTTTACGCTCTGGTAGAAGGCGAAGACTCCGGCGAGCGGCAGCGTGGCCAGCGCGGCCAGGGGCAGCATTAAGAAAGATGTGGGCTGAATGCCGCCCTGCACCATTGCCGTTCGCGCGATGCGTTGCAACGTCCAGGGCGGGCTGGCTATGCCCGAGAGTTTCGCGCGCAACTCCGCTGCGAAGGCCGTCTGCCAGCAGTTCATCCAGACGAACAGCAAGACCACCAGCAGGGATTCCAGGCCCGCGTGATCCCGGGCAAATGCGCCTTCGCTCATGTCTGCCCAGAAGTACAGACACCCAAGGACGAACGGCAGCGCGCCAATGAAGTACAGGCACAGGGCCGCGGCCGGCATCGACCGCAGCAAGTGCACCGCTTCTTCCAGGATTTCCAGCGCCGGTTTGCCGTTGTCCTTCATTTGTCGGGGACCACCGTGGGTAGCATCAATAGAAACTGCGCAATCCAGTAGAGCACAAGCCATCCGGTGAGGAACCCGGCGGCCGGTTGCCATACGTTGCCGGACTGTCCGCGCTTTTTAACGGGCGCAGCCTGTGGTTTCAAACACGCCGTGCAGAAGAGCTTGCCTTCATGCTCCACCACGCATTCGCAGCAGTAGAAGCGCGTGCAGCCGGGACAGCGGGCGACTGCTTCGCGCGCTTCGTGATGGAAGCATCGCTGGGCGCTTAGATTGCTTGTGCCGGCGGTTCCGATGGTGAACTCTCCTCGACTTTCGGCGCCTGCGCCGCGGCAATCAGCGGCGCGAGCCGGCCTAGCACTTGTTGCGCAACCCGCAGGCGGTAGAGCGACGGCAGCGCCTCGGTTTGCACCGCCGTTTGAATGTGGCATACGCAGTAGGGACCGGAGAACCGCTTATACAGTAAGACCGCGGCGCCGAATAGTGCCGTTACCGGCGCATGCGCGAGATAGATACTCAAGACGCCGAGCCAGAGAAAAGCATCGAGCACGTTCCTGGTTGGCGAAAATCTCTTGCGGCGAATAAGGAAGGCCTGGATATCGCGAAAATAGAACCGTCGATATTGTTCCGCGACCCGCGTGGATTTCACCAGCAACAGGTGATCGTCCGAAATCCACAGCGTGGAATTCCGGCCGAGCGAGCGGCGTTTCCCAGGTAGCCGCAGGTAGCTCATACGGATAGCTTATTCCGGTAGGCTAGCAGGAAAAGGAAGAGCGCCACCCAGCCAGCCGCTTGTGAGACCGCGATGACGAACGCCGCGATGAACCGCCAACGGCTTCGGGGAAGAATACCCGCCGCATCCCTCCAATGCCGGATGACAAGATAGATGGCCACGGGGGCCGAGATCAGCGTCGGCCAGACTAACAGCGCCGGCAGCGTTGCGACGCCCAGAGCAATGGAATCGAACCGGCGCCGCGTGGTCTGCAGGGCCGGGAGCTTGCCTTTTTGCATTCCCGCATCAATGCAGCCCGGGCAGATATTCCGGCTGCCGAATTCCACCCGGCAAAGAGCGCAGAGGAAGCGTCCGCATTCGTCGCAGGGGACGATGGCCCGCTTTTGCGGATGAAAGAAGCAACTGGATTCACCGTCCCGGATTGCTTCCGTTTTCGCTGGTGTTGGGGATCGGTAATAGGCCGGGAAGACCTGCGCGTGGATTAGACTTCCGCAGCCGGCACACTCGCGCCATTCGGGCAGGTCGCCTTCTCCATCCGGAAGAAGGGAATCACACTGGCTGCAGTGGAGAGCTGTCACGCGGAACGACCAGACTTCACGATTACACGAGTATCGCAGATGCGGTCGTGCAGGGTGCGTTTTTGGTCGTCGAAGGCTG
>JANXXV010000925.1 GCA_025350445.1 Bryobacteraceae bacterium
GTCCTCTGCTTCTACTTTTTTTGCCATTTATATTTCCTCCACATTCGATGGACGCGCTTCGCGCCCGATTGGTGCATTGTAAGATACGGCCAGTGGGAGCGGCTATGCTGGAACAATGCCCGCCACTCGTCACCCTGAGACCCACTTTACCTCCGGCGAACTCGTCCGCGACATTGTTATCGGAATGGCGGACGGGCTGACCGTCCCTTTTGCGCTTGCCGCGGGCATTTCCGGAGCCATCGATTCCAACCATATAGTGGTCACCGCCGGTTTGGCCGAGATCGCCGCAGGGTCGATCGCGATGGGGTTAGGCGGCTATCTGGCCGCCCGTAGCGATGCCGAGCACTACGGCAGTGAGCGCTTGCGTGAGCAACAAGAAATCGTAACGATGCCGGCGGAAGAAAAGAACGAAGTCATGAGGGTCTTCGAAGAATACGGGCTCAGCCCCGATCAGAGCTCTCCAGTAGTTGAGGCGTTGAGTGCGAAGCCGGAAGCGTGGGTAGATTTCATGATGCGCTTCGAGCTGGGCTTGGAGAAGCCGCAGCCAGGCCGCGCTCTACGCAGCGCTACAACGATTGCAGCGGCGTACATCTGCGGAGGGTTCATTCCCCTCTCGCCGTACCTGTTGGACGCGAGCGCGCGCGAGGCGCTCATCGTATCGTGCGCCGTCACGCTGGTGGCGCTTGCCGTGTTCGGTTATTTGAAAGGAATGGCCACCGGAAGCCGGCCTCTGCGGAGCGCCATGCAGACTACGCTGATAGGCGGTTTGGCGGCGGCCGCCGCCTTCCTGATCGCCAGAGCTATTTCCTAAGATGAAAAAGCCCGGCCATACCGGCCGGGCTTCCGTTGATTGAAAGGCGCAACTGATCTAGACGTGTGCGGGCTTTTTCCGGTTCAAGATCTCGGTCATCTGATCTTTTACATGAAGCTTCAGCTTTTTCAAATGGACTTCTTCCATCTGATCCTGCTCAGTCAATGCGTGCTTGGCCTCCAGGGCCTCGAGCTTCTCATCGTATTCCGAGTGCTCCTCGCAAAGACGCCGGAACTCATCGTCGGTTGCCATCAGGTGCGCCTTTAATTCTTCCTGCGCTAAATTCTCCATACTCGGCTTCTCCTTTGTCCACTACTACGCCCGAGTCAAGCCATTTTGGTGCGGTCGGCTCGTGACACTTCAGAAGTTAACACGTTTTAATCAACGTGACAACCGCATTACGATAGCTGCTTCCACCGGATCGTCGTAATACTTTTCTCTTCGACCGATTTCACCAAATCCTAACTTCCGATAGAGGTTTTGCGCTACCTCGTTTGACTCCCGCACCTCCAGAAAAACATGTCTTGAGCTGATTTGCCGCAATAACCGGGTTCCGATCCCGCGGCGGCGAAATTCAGGATCAACAGCCAGATTCAGCACTTCCACTTCCTCGTCATCCACCCGGCGGCTTACCAGAAAGCCGGTGATTTGTCCATGCAATTCAGCGACATGCAGATCGTAGGCCAGGTAGTTGTCGGGCTCCCAGTGCGCCGCATCGCGCGCAGCCGTTTGAAGCCTTTGGATCTGCGGAAGGTCCTGACGCAAACCGGCCCGGATACGCACAAAGCCCTCAGGCAGCAATCCCGTCCAGAGATCGAATTGTAGCCGCCCAAGCGCCTTCCAGTCGAATTGTGTCTCGGCAATTTCGCGCGCCGCCGCCGCGATTCGATGCCGCAGATCGGGATTTGCGAGCAATTGCTCAATCGCCTCGGCGAATTCCTCCGCCGTATCGGCGATCCAGACCGACTTCCCATGTTCCAGGCCCAGCCCGGCGCATCCGGATGTTGTGGAAACCACTACCCGCTCCATCGCCATCGCCTCCAACACTTTGAGGTTCGTCCCGGCAGAAACCTTGGTGGGGACAATCACCACATTTGAGTTCACGTACAGCGGTTGCACGTCGCGCACAAAGCCATGCAGCTCGATGGCATCGTCGATGTACGGAGGCGCGGGTGAATTCCAGTAGAGTTCGGGCTCCGGTCCCGCTACGGCGGTAAGACGGATATCGGGAACCTTTGCCCGCAGCCGGCCCCATACTTCTTCGGTGAAAAAGCGATACGCCACGACATTTGGAAAATGACGGAACGAGCCCACAAATAGCAAACGTGCGGATTCCGGCTCCGATTGCGGCCGGAACCGGTCCAGGTCCACCCCGTTAGGAATCGAACGGGCATCGGCACCCGGCAGAAGCAAGGTATCCTTTTCCGACATAACAACCACGCGCTTGAAATTCGCCACAACCCGCCGTTCATACCAAAGCCAGCGGTGATAATTCCACCAAGACGAGCAGCTTCGCTCGCGTGCGTGAATCTGCCGGTAAAGGTCAAAGGTGACATCGTGCTCCACCAGGATGTCGCCGCCATAGGAAGCCATGTGTGTATATTCCACTTGCACCACGCGGATTTCGTATTGACTGCGGATTTCAGCCAGCAACCGCCGCATGGCGGGCGAGCGGAACTCGGGTACTTCCGGGGGGTCGAGAGTGGACCAACGCGGTTCGCGGTAGCGGTTGTTCGGAACGGCGACGACCTTCGCACACAGCTCCAGCACCGGCGCAAGGTCAGCGGGTTCGATAGTCCCGGCGAACGAAAACAGGAACACATCAAAGTCCCGCGCCGCCTCGCGCAGCATGTGAAATATCCTGACCGCGCCCCCATGGCTCAGGGGATAAGGAAAGTAAGGCGACACCACCGCAATCCGGGGCCGTGCGGAAGACAGCGCCCGGCCATCGTAAACCGCCGCATCCACCGGGAATACCGAGCGGTCGTGCTTCCACGGCGCCAGCCAACCGGGGCGCAGAAAGATACGGTCCAGTGGAACGCCACGCACGAACAGCCACGACGAAATCGCTGACCCCAGGGAAAGGTGATGCCGCTCCAGCCGTTCATTAAACGCCAGAATTTTATGCGGAGCCCGCAGCCATGCCGCCCGCCGCAGCCGCCGGTATCGGGGGACGGCCGAATAAAGTACCGGTGCCAGCCCAATCCGCTTCCGCTGCAACCCTCGATCGATATCGCTTAACCGCAGACAAGTTACACCAGCAATCTCGACAGGCTCGTCGTCCAGCGTAACCGCGAAGTGTTGCCGGTCGGGGAGCAGATCCCGAATTTGCTCCACCATCCGCAGTGCAACCGGCGCAGGTCCGGATAGGAAGCTGACCACCACCGCCTCCGCATCCTTCCCAAACAATTTATATAACAGATGTTTGATCTTCACGTCCGCCGCAGAGATAGTTTTAACACGCCCACGGAAAGCAACGGCAGCGCCGCCAGGCTGAAACAAACTGTACTCCATCCAAAGCTGGTAGACCAGCGCCCAATCAGCGGCGAGATAAAGGCCTGCATCAACCCATAAGATCCGGTCAGAGCCGCCACGCTGAGCGCCGCCCGCCCCGATCCGAAAAGGTCAAGCGGGATCGTGTAGTAGTTCACGCTGAGGCAGGTTACCGCGAACAGGCTAAGCGAAATGGCAGCCGTTGCCAATCCGGCGGAAGGCAGCAGTGGTGCGGCCGCGGTGGATAACACGAACACCGCCGCGCCCAGTGAGATTCGCAAACGCGCCGAAAGCACCGGCGTACCCGCCCGGATAAAATGCAACGCGAGCCAGCCGCCCAGCAGCCCGCCCAACGTGGCAAAGATCGGCGGGATCCAAACAAATCGCAGATTGGCTTGCGCCTCGGTCAGGCCGTAGACCTTGACCAGAAATAGCGTAGACCACCCGAACCAAAGGCTATACACCGTCATCGAGAGCATGTTCGCCACGATCACGCCAAGGAAGCGCCGATCGCGCAGCATCGGCAGGATTGGGCTGCGCGGGGCCGCGTCCGCCACGCCTATAGGCGGGGTTTTACGCGCCACCCACAACCACAACGGAATCCAGAGGAAGCCCATCAGCCCGGTGGCAACAAACGCCCAGCGCCAGCCACTGCGCGCCGCAATCCAAGTGGCCAGCAGAGGCGCGGCCGCCGATCCCAGCGTGATTCCCACCTGACTGATTCCCAGTCCTAGTGCCCGGTTGTGCGGCTCCAGATACAACGCGCCCGCCTTACCATTCGCCGGAATGCCGCCGGCCTCGGCAAACCCCAGCGCTGCGCGGCAAATCATCAGCCCGCCCAGACTTCCCACAAGGCCGGTGCTGCAACCCGCAAGGGACCAAAGCCCGACAAGCACGCACGCACCCCGCGTGAGCCCAACCCGGTCGATGAACAGACCCATCAGCGGCGAACTGAGCGCGTACACAATGGAGAACGCCGATATCACATAGCCGAACTGCTGGCCGTCAATGCGAAACTCATTCTGCAGCGTGACGGCAAGCGCCGACAGCACATTGCGATCGAGATAGTTCAAGGCCGAAGCAAGGTAGAGCACACCAACGGTAGCCAAACGGCGCTGCGAGGCAGTAAGCATCTTAGGCTGCTGTCCGGCAGACCGGAGGGGCCGAGTAAATTTGTGCGGCCCAGTAAACGCCGGGGTGGGGCGGTCCCCCTGGACTGCGCCGGACGCCTCGTCCGGCTCTTCGGATTCCACAAGAGTTCGAGCAGGCCGGATCCACCACTAGTGAAACTCGATGCTAGTAACCGCGCCGGACAGAGACTCAATCGTCAGTGGACGCCCCGGTTTCTGCACTCCACAGCCCAGTGCTTTCTCGCCGCCGCCACGGATAGCCACTTTCGATGGATCGCGGATCGTGACCTGCCGGATCTTCTTGTCTTCGCCCTGCACATGCAATTTGGCCTGAGTTCCCAGGCAATCCACGCGAATCAGAACGCCTTGTATGACGGTGGGTTTTTCTTCCTGGTACTCGCCCAACTTCACATTAGGATCCAGCGGAGCCTGCCCCTGGTTGGCCTTCGCCTCGAAGGCACGGATATCGGAGAGTGCGCGGTTCCTTAAATCCTGCATCTCCTGTTCGTGTTTCCGTTTCGCTTCCTGCCTCTCTTTCGCCTGCGCATCGAGCCGCAACGCCTCGCCCTGTTGCCGCGCCTGGCGGATCATGGTGCGTTCATCCAAGGATTCAGTCGCCCGCTCCGCGTTTCCCCAGGACTTGCCTGCCTCAGCAAACTGATTCGATGCCTCCTGCGCCTCCGCCAGCAGCCGCCAATAAGAGGCATTCCGCGGCGCCAATTGCGCGGCAGTCTTCAGCAGCGGGACGCGGCGGAACGGCACCGTCTCCGCTTCCGCCTGCAAAATATACGGCTCCGCCCAGCGCGGATTCAGTTGAGCCGCCTTAGCAAACAACTCTATTTTCTTCCCGGCGCCGGCGGTAATTCGTCCCAGTTCAAGATACGTTCGCGCGTTATGAGAATCGGCTTTCACGGCTGCGTCGAAGTTTCCAAGTCCCTCGTGCGGTTCCGGCGCTCCGGCTTTCTGGTTCAGCAGCGCTGTGTACGCCTCCCGGCTACCGGACGCAGCATGAGCCAGCAGCACGTCAGCCTGCGCCAGGGCAACATGGAATGGGTCGGGCGCCTTCGCATAGAGTTGCCGTTTCGCGTCCAGAGGCCGGCCCGACAACGCAGTGGCGCCGTAAACACCGGCCTGAATGTAGGCATTCAATTGATCGTCTACTTGCTGCGGTGATTTCTCGAACGCATTCTTGTAAGCGGGCTCCGCGTCAATCCCCTGCTGCAGATTTCCCAACAGCACCCGCAGCCGCCCGTTATAGGCGGGATCCACGGTCAGCATGTGCACGCGCGACCAGTCTCGATCCTTGGTAGCAGGCGGTGTGCCGATGAATACCCTTGTCCCCTCGACGCTCAATGTTGAGAAGAGCGACACCAAACCGTGTTCGATGCCTTCCGGCATTCTTGCGGCATTCGCGTCGATTAGAATCCGGCTGATATCGGCTACCGTCTCAGGCTGAATGGACGTGAAACTGGCCACGTAGGAATCCCGCCCCATCTTAACGGCGGGGAACTGCTTGCCTGATTTTAGGACAAGAATCCGGATGGGCCACACTGAGTGCAGATCCTGCTTGCCCAACACTGCGCCCAGCGTGTGCCGAAGCTGCTCCAGATAGTTGAGCGTTTCGCGCCCAGCCTTGTCGCCGGCATTCGTCAGCACCTGATACGGTCCGCTATCGAACTCAATCCAGCGGTCCTCGGCGCAAAGCAGAAGCGGCAGCGATAACAGGCAACACAGCAGGCAACACAGCAGACGGTGCATCCGTCTACTGTGTTATCACGAAACGGTCGAGTTCGTCACCATTTGCCCCGATTTGCCGGATCGTCAGTTGCTTGCCTTTCACATCCACCACGGTGAACGAATTGATGGTGGAGATCAATTTCGAGGTGAACGGCAGCCAACCGTCCGGTTGCGTCTCCTGTTCCGGGTTGTAGAGTTTAGCGCCGCCCGCGCCCGTCACTAGATAGACAATGCCCTTGGGCTTTGTGTTCACTTTCCCGTCATACTTCTTGTCGAGCGTCCATTCGCCTTCGAGTTCGCCGGTCGCCTGATTGTAGCCGCCCGGTTTGGACACGAATGTAAGCGGGAACGACCGCTGATAGTTGTGTACATGACCGCTGAACACCACGCTAACTCCATACTTCTCGAAGACGTCCGACATCCCGCGCATCCATTGGTCTTTGAGGTGGGTAATCGCTGAATTGAAACCCGGATGGTGGAAGGTTACAAATCTCCAAGTGGCCGATTGCGCCGACTTCAAATCGTTCTCGACCCATTTGCGCAGCGCCGGATCGGTCCAATCCACGTTCTTGTTGGAATCCAGCACCGTCCAGTGAGAATTGCCGTAATCGAACGAGAAATTCGCCATACCGGGATAAGTGGCGCCGGCGGCCGCCAAAAATGCGTTCTTGTCGTCGTCTCCGCCAAGCAGTATCGGAGTGCCCGGCGCTCCGATTGTCTTCAACGGGCCGTTCAACGGCTGGCTCCAGTAATAGTAGTAGGCAAGGCCATCCGGGTACTTTTGAAAATCCGGAGCTGCGACGTCATGATTGCCCGGGGCGGCAACAAACAGCGTCGATCGCAGCAAAGGGGCGCCGCCCGCCTCCGATGCTCCGTCCGGGTTATATACCGGAAAGTACTTCACCATGTACTCGGAGACTTGCCCCCGCGAATAGACTATGTCGCCCGGGATCAATACAAAGTCCGGCTTCGCCAGGTAAGTCTGGTAGGCCACCGCGCGCTGTGGCGCCGTATCCTGAGCGCAATCGCCGAAAACGGCAAACCGGAAATCCTGACCTGCGGATTTCCGCGCCCGCGCATGCGAGGAGAACACCTGCGCACCGGCCATTGACACGCGGTAGTCGAACTCTTCTCCGGCCTTCAGACCTTTCAGGCCGGCGTGGTAGACGCGATGCGCATCGATTCCGCGCACTGCCACGCGCCGGAATCCCGGCGCTTCCATCTTCCGCCACTTCGAGGGACCGGCGGTTTTCACCTCCACCAACCAGTCCGCATCGGTGTCGGCCGTTTGCCAAAGAAGCGCAAGCCCGCTGACGTTCGAGGGGTTATCGCCCATCTGCAGATAGGGCTTCGCCCGGAACGGCCCCAATTCAGCGCAGGCAGTCACGGATGCGAGTAACAAAAGCAGGGCAAGTTTCTTCATGGTTTTGGAAACTCCAGAGTGGCACGCGCAAGGGTATAGATCAAATGAATCTTCGATGAATCCACCGTGTTGCGTAATGCTACTTCCCGCGGTTTGCCGCTTTCGGATGGAATTTAGCGCCGATTGAGGACGGCTGCCCCGGTGGCACACGCATCAAAACCGGCTGCACGCCGGCGACGACGATGCCGGCCAGTGCGCGGCTGGTTCACAGCGCAAGTTCAGATCCTCAGCGCCATGATGCTTGCGGACCGGCCCAACACGCTTTTGAAGACCGCCATCTGCATCCATCCCACCTTGGTTGGGGGTTTCTTCGGTCTGATAGAAGATGTGAAGCCGGCCTGATCTACAATCGCCGCAACGGCCCAAACAATCCCCTTGACGACTATCACGGATTGCAATATGCTTATTGCTGATTGCAATATGACGCTGGGAGAAAAAGTCAGGTACCTGCGGGAAGTGGAGGGAGCGCTCCGCGGCCTGGGCCGTGAAATGACGCAGCTCGAAGTGATTCGAGCCCTCAAGAAAGATCAAAAGAAGAGCATCAGCCAGTCTTATCTGTCGCAGATTGAAAGTGGAGCCCGGCCCCATCTCACCGATTCCACCCGCATGCTGCTGGCGAAATTCTTCAAGGTGCATCCGGGGTATCTGGTGAACGATCCGGAGGGCTATCACACGGAGCTGATGTCCGATGTGAGGGCGTCCGAGGACACGCTGGATCTCTGGTTGATCAATGGCGCGGAGCGGTTCCAGCGCGATCCGCGCGTGAGCCGGGCGCTGTTAAGTCTGGCGCGGCACGAAGACACCCGGCGCTGTTTGATTTTGATGGACGCGATTTTGGAAGTCCCCGACTTAGCCGACCGGCTTCTGCACGTTTTGAATCCGGCGCGGTTGGACAACGGGAGGCAAACGTATGACTTGGTCTGAATTCTATTTATTGTGCTTTTTTGTAGGCTTTCTCTTCAGCCTGGTGTCGATGGTTTCGGGACACGTGCACCTGCATTTCCACCATGGCGGAGGAGGCCATGCCCATAAGGGCGGCCACCGGCACTCAAACGGAGGCGGCGAAGTCTCACCGTTCAACTTTGGCACGGGCGCCGCATTTCTGGCCTGGTTCGGTGGCGCCGGATATTTGGCGACGGCCTATTACCGCACCTGGGTAGGCACGGCGTTGATTATCGCGTTGCTCAGCGGGCTCGCCGGAGCCTCCATCGTATTCTGGTTTCTGGCGAAGGTCCTGATGGGCCGCGAAGAGCATTTAGATCCGGCCAATTACGAGATGGTAGGCGTGCTGGGAACTACTAGTGGTTCTATCCGCAAAGGCGGCACCGGTGAAATCCTGTTCTCGCAGGAAGGCTCCCGGCGAGCCGCCGCGGCGCGCAGCGAAGATGGCAACCCCATTCCGCGCGGCGTGGAAGTGGTAGTGACACGGTATGAGAACGGCATCTCGTACGTGCGGCGATGGGAGGAACTGAAAGCCGCCTCGGACGCGATGAGTAGTGAAAAAAAGGATAGGGACATTTCCCAATAAGCGAATTATGGATATCTCAATGAATGTGATTGTGATCGCAACGTTGATGGTTTTCACCGTCATCTTTTTGATGGCGATGTTTGCGAATCTGTACCGCAAGGCCGGTCCGCACGAAGCTCTCGTAGTTTACGGTTTCCGCGGTACACGGATCGTGAAAGGCAGAGGCGTGGTGATCTTTCCGATGGTGGAAACCTACCGTCTGCTTTCGCTGGAGCTGATGTCGTTCGACGTCGCTCCGGAGAAAGACTTGTATACCCGCCAAGGCGTTTCGGTGACGGTGGAAGCGGTGGCGCAAATCAAAGTGAAGTCCGACCCGGAGTCGATTCAGACAGCGGCCGAACAATTTCTTACCAAGCGTCCCGAAGAGCGCGAAGGGCTGATCCGACTGGTGATGGAAGGCCATCTGCGCGGCATCATCGGCATGCTCACGGTGGAAGAGATCGTGAAAGAACCGGAGATGGTGGGTGACCGCATGCGCACTAATAGCGCGGGCGATATGAACAAGATGGGGCTCGACGTAATCTCGTTCACCATCAAGGAAGTCCGCGATAAGAACGACTACATCGCCAACATGGGCCGTCCGGACATCGCCCGCGTAAAACGCGATGCCGATGTGGCGGCGGCGGAGGCCGAGCGCGATACTGCCATAAAACGCGCGGAGGCGATGCGCGCGGCCGCGGTGGCCAAGTCGCAGGCCGATCAGGAGCGCGTGATTGCGGAAACCTTGTCGCTTGCCGCGCAGGCCGAATCGCAGCGCAATCTGGACATCAAGCGCGCGCAGTATCTGGAGACCGTAAAGAAGCAACAGGCGCAGGCGGACAAGATCTATGAAATTCAGACCAACGTCATGCAGCAGCAGGTGGTGGCGGAGGCGGTGAAAATCCGCCAGATCGAGAAAGAGGCGGAAGTGAAGGTACAGGAGGCCGAAATTCTGCGCCGCGAAAAAGAGCTGATCGCCACTGTTCTGAAAGGCGCCGAGATCGAACGCAAACGCGTAGAGACAATCGCCGCCGGTGAGCGTCAAAAAATGATATCCGAAGCGGAAGGCCGGTCCATTGCCATCCGCACGCAGGGCGAAGCCGAAGCCGAGATCATCTTCAAAAAGGGCGAGGCCGAAGCAAAGGCCATGAACCTGAAGGCCGAGGCTTATCAGGAATGGAACCAGTCGGCGGTGATCGATAAGTTGATCGGCAGTCTGCCGGAAATCGTCAGGGCGCTTGCCTTGCCGCTTTCGCAAATCGACAAGGTGACCATCGTATCCACCGGCAATGGGAACGATGCGGGTATCCACAAACTGACCGGCGATATCACTGCGATGGCCGCCCAGGTACCTGCGCTTTTTGAGACGCTGTCGGGCATGCAGATGTCCGAACTGTTCTCGAAGGTGCGTGGCATTGGCGATAAGCCGCCAAGAATCGACGGCCAGAGCGGCTCCGTCTAAATAAGGGAAGGCGGGGCGCGTTGCAAAGCGCGCCCCACCGGTTTGAAACGACTGATAGAGGTGAACACAAATGGCACTACTAGAGCGGGTATCGACGTTAGTTCGTGCGAATCTGAATGACTTGATCGACAAAGCCGAAAATCCGGAGAAGATGATCAAGCAGGTGATTCTGGACATGCAGAATCAGTTGATGCAGGTGAAGACACAGGTAGCGATTGCGATTGCGGATCAGCACCTGTTGTCGAAAAAGCAAAAGGAAAACGAAGCGGCCGCGGTGGAATGGGTGCGCAAGGCGGAGCTGGCGGTGGAGAAGAAACAGGACGACCTGGCGCGCCCCGCCATTGACCGCTCCCTCAGCTATCGCCAGATGGCAGCGGGTTTTCTGCAGCAGCTCGACGATCAGAGCCAACAGGTGGAGAACCTGAAGACCGCGTTGCATCAGTTGGAACTGAAACTATCGGAAGCGCAAGCGAAGAGCGATCTTCTGATTGCGCAGCACCGCCGCGCAAGGGCATTGGGGAAGGCAACCGACGCGCGGGCAGCCATGGGCGGCGCATCCCATGCGGCAACGTTTGACCGCATGCGGGATAAGGTGTTGCGGACCGAGGCCATCGCCGGCGCGAAGGCCGAACTGGCGGGCGATTCCTTGCATGACAGGTTGCTCGCCTTGGGCAAAGACGACGAGATTGAAATGGTGCTGCAACAGATCAAGACGCGAAAGGGAATCACCGGCTAGACTACGGTATGCTGCCGCTGAAGTCGCCAACCCGTATGACGGCAGTTGGTAGAGATGGCTGCTGGCACCCGGGCAGCATTGCGGGCGAAAGAAAACCTGTCGTATTGAACCACTGTGCTCCAAAGGGAGAGTATGGCGCAGGCGGCGCAAACAGCCCCGCGTTCTGCGCTTCACTGATGATCGGAAACAGCTTGTAGGCATCGTCCAAGAGTTTCAGCTTTGCCTTTTGAGCATCCGTCAACACTCCAAGATTCCGGTCCTGCGCGGCGATGCTTTCGTCGCGAACGTTGCGGCAAATGGATTCGATTTCGGCATACCGGATTCCCAGCGCCGCCGGATCCAGCGGGCTCCTCGCCGTTTCCACCCGGATTTCAGACTGCACCTGGAACATCCGCTGCTGGCGCTGCGCCACCAACTGGCCGTAGTCGTTCAGGTTAAGCACGATTTGTAATAGCTGTGCATCCGTCAGGCCGAGGTACGCCTTGACCTGTTGGAATGGGGGCTGCGGTATGGGGCCGGGAATGATGATTTGCGCCTCGCAGCAGATGCCACCGGACAACAGTAGAAATGCGACGGACAAAGGAATGCGTCTCATAGCCTGAGTTTACCCTCTTAGAGTACCGAACAGTTTTTCGATCTTCCGAAATCCAACCGGGATCCGTACGCTTAACGCTAGAGCCACTCGATGAAGTGCCCGCCGGCAGACTCGGCGGCTTTGGCTATGTAAACCCGTCCGATGGCGGGCGTGTTCGCTCCGGCACTGCCGGCTTCTGCTACGGTCGCAATGACGATAATGGAGACGTCTTCAAGGCGGATGCGTTCGCCAGCCGGTCGCTGTTCGACCTGTACTCGAAAATTACGGTTTTCCTGAAATATCCCTTCAATTGGGACGCCATACAGCAGTACGATTCGCGCCTTCAGGAAGGCGTCTGCGGTTTCGAAACAAAGGCATCGGTACAACTCACCCGCAATTCACCCTTCAACGGCGGGATTGCGAAAGTAGCCAAAACATTTTACCGTGGAACATTTCCGCGCATCTGTGTGGATAGCGCCGCACTCCACCGCAAACGCCGGACTCACGCTGGCAGATTGGCATGGATCGAATGGCTCTCCGCGGATGCGTGCCATCAATCGCTACCGCCTGGACGGCGAAGATCCTTCGATCGTTGCCAGCGGCCACCCGGTTCTCGATTTTGGCATGCCACGGCGCATCTATCGCGGCGTGGAGTTCAAGCTGACCGTGGATAACATGACCAATCGCGCCTACTGCCAGACGGAGAACTATTCCGAATCCCGACTGTCGGGCCAGGATGCCTTGGCGCGAATCCACGCCACGCCAGGCTATCCCCTTACTGTGAAGGCCGGCTTTACGTTTCGCCTGCGCGGCCAATAAAAATACGTCTTTGAATCACCAAGCCATTCAGCAATCCCTTCCTCACGGCCGGGCCCGGTTAATTAGCAGCGACCGTGAGGGAAGGGTTGGATTCGCGAACATTCGCGCTGTTTCCTAAGCGGGCTGCTTGAAACGGTGGCTGTCAAGAAATGCCTTGGCGACCGACTTGCCATGCTCGTAGGCAGTCCCATAGGCCGCTTTGCGTTCTTCGCGCGAGTAGCCGTAACCGATCCGGTAGTATCGCTCCAATGACAGTCCCACCACATAAGTCCCTGCGTACGCTACCGCAGCTTTGGGAATCAATCCTCCACCCATAGGAATGTGCCCCACCAATTCCCTTGCCAGTGCGCGCCAGCCGAACGCGCCCGCCACCAGGGAAGCCATTTCAGCGCGCTGTTCCCGGTAGCCAATATTACGATCGCTGGCGCCGGCAATCTGAAACGCCATTCGTACCTGGTTCATCGTCAGGAACGCCGTGTCGGAGGCGAATTCCCCAACCGCCCAGGGCAGGGAAATGAACGGCAGAATGGAGGGTACGGCGGTGGCCAGGGAAAACAGCGCGTTCTCTTTAGATACAGTCTTGATAATCTGATTTACCACCGGATCGCGGAAAGGATAAAAATGCCGCGCGAGAGATAGCTGCAAGTCCGGATGCCGCTGAATGATCTCCCAAAGCACACGCTTCGGGTGATCGGGGTAGTAGACAAATCCGCTCATCGGATGCGAGATGCCTTCTTCATACACTTCCAGCACGGGCGGCAGATTCGAATCGCCGGTGCGCTGCAACACGTGCCGCAGTTCGGCCCGTTTCCGCGGCGAAACCTCCGCCGGCGCAAAGAAGCTCTCCATCTCCTCATACATATTCGTCGTGGAAGCGTGGAGTGTGATCGATACCGGCCTCTCGGTGATATCGCGGACGTCCTGCGGATTCAGATTCGAAATCGCGTCCTTCAACTGTTTGATCATTTGCGTTCCCATCATAAGTATTGGTTCCCCATGCTAAGCCGCGCCGGCTGCGCCCGCTAGCCGAAACACCACCTGCAAATTGCGCCGCCAATCCATTGAGACGCCCATTCTTTCGACGTCAATCGAAGTAGCGAAGTATCCAAGAATTATTTCGCTGCTGGGATGAAAGTTCAATGCCGGCGCCACCAACAACAGGCGTGGTGCACGCTTCACTAACACCGTTCCGGGAAAGTAACCATTGGGGGTGAATTCTTCGCGATCCACGTGCCACTTCACCCGCATCCAGTAATCCAGGGCTTGCAGCGGCAGGTGGATATCTTCCGTTGCTTTCAGTTCAATTACCGTCAGGCGCCCGTCGCGTTCCGCCGCCAGTAGGTCAATCACGCCCCGTTCGCCGCCTGCAAAAGCAGGCACCTGCCCATAAACCGGATGCTCCTGCAGGCTTGCGTCCAAGCTCTGCACCGATGCCCGGACCTGCGATTCCAGCCATTGCTCCGGGTGCGATTGGTAAAGTAGACTTCGCTTGTCGGGATTGTCGCCATTTCTTTTGCTGGCGAGATGCCGTGCCAGCGCGTCGATCTCTATGAGGTTAGAAGCATGAGCCGGGTGTTTTGTTTCGAGTCCAAATACAAACGCGTCTGCCGTCCGCTTCGCAAATTCCATACCGCGGACACGAAGGCTGAGTGAACCATCTCCGCCGTCAATCGCTTCCACTCCGGGAATACGGCACAGTTGTTCCACCCAGGCATCCGTCCCTGCGTTCGTAAGCGGCGATGCCGAACGATGCGGCGGCAATTCGGTGTCCAGGTTTCCATAGTCCTGAAGGTCCACCCGCTGCTCGTAGCCTTCCGAAGAGTAGACATACACGGTGCAATTCGCCTTGGCATCATCCAGATACAGTATCCGCAAACATGTGGTCCGCTCCTTTCCCGCGGGAAGAAAGATCACCAGCCCGGCAACTTTCATCTTCGGTTCCCGTTTGCGGAGATAGTCGAGCCAGATCAGGCCGAAGCTAAGAATTCCGCTGCAATCGTCCGTTTCCGGGGCAGCTCCAATCGCGGCCAGTCCAGACGCCCCTTTCTTCAGGAAGGCCCGTGGATAAACCGGAGAAAGACTGCGCTGCAGATCCTGTTCGGTGGTCAGTTCCGCTAGAGTCCAGCCGGGAAACTGCCGGGACAGTGACCTGCCAAATGTTTCCCGGTA